>DASTLK010000650.1:0-8557 GCA_035715025.1 Vicinamibacteria bacterium | reverse complement strand
GGCCCCGTCTGGGTGCGGTGACGTCGGGTCCCGCGCGCGCGGCCATCGGCCTCTCGCTCTGCTGCGCGGCGGTGATCCTGGCCCTTCCCATTCCCCTGCCCCTGTCCAACTTCTTCCCCGCGGCGGCGATCCTGATGCTCGCGCTCGGTCTGCTCGAGGGGGACGGGCTGATGGTGATGGCCGGGCACGCGGCCACGGTGGGCCTCTGCGTCGGGTTGTACCTGGCGTGGGGAGCGGCGCAGATGGGCGCGACCCGCCTCCTGGCCTGGGTCCTCTGAGCCGCCCCTTCAGCCGCCGCTGACTGGAGGTACGAACACGAGCTCGTCGCCGTCGCGGAGCGGCGTGTCGAACGGGGCGTACGTCCGATTGACGGCGGCGGTGAGGCGGGCGCGGCGCGAGGCCAGGCCCGGGTGCTCCGTGGCCAGCCGCTCCCAGGCCTCTTCCGCGGTGGCACCCTCGGGCAGGTCCAGCTCGACCTCGCTGCGCCCGACCGCTTCCCGAAGCGAGGCAAACAGCCGCACGCGCACGCGCATGGTCACACCGTAGATGGATTAGGCCCGGCCCGCAATCGGTCCTAGACTGGTCAAGGGATCGAGGGACACGTAGAGCGCGGCGGCGCCGCATAGCGGCGGCGACGCGCGAGGGGGGTTTCAGGGGGGGTTCGCGAGTGGCCATCGCGGTGATCCGCGAGTGCCCCCCCTGACTAAACATGCCTAAAGATCGCTTCGGGCGCGAGATCAACTACCTCCGGATCTCCGTCATCGACCACTGCAACCTGCGCTGCGTGTACTGCATGCCGCTGCGCGGGCTGTCCTTCGTGGCCTCGCCGGAGCTGCTCGACGCCGAGGAGATCGAGACGGTGGCGCGGGCGGCGGTGACGGTCGGCTTCCACAAGTTCCGTCTCACTGGCGGGGAGCCCACGCTGCGTCCGGACCTCGTGGAGATCGTCGGCCGCAT
Organism: Vicinamibacteria bacterium; assembly: GCA_035715025.1. Taxonomy (GTDB): domain Bacteria; phylum Acidobacteriota; class Vicinamibacteria; order Fen-336; family Fen-336; genus AA29. The sequence goes on along the minus strand of DASTLK010000650.1, from coordinate 7,600 downwards.
CGCGGCCGTGCCCGGGGTCGAGGACGTCGCCATGACCACGAACGCGGTGCTGCTCCCACGCCTGGCCGCGCCCCTGGCCGCGGCCGGGCTGAGCCGCATCAACGTGCACGTGGACACGTTCCACCCGGAGCGCCTCAAGAAGATCATGCGCTTCGGCACCATCGAGGAGATCGAGGCCGGCCTCGCCGCCGCCGAGGAGGCGGGGCTGAGGCCGATCAAGATCAACTGCGTGGTGACGCGCGACTACAACGACATGGACGTGGCCGACCTCGCGCGGCGGGCCCTCGAGCGCGACTGGCACGTCCGCTTCATCGAGCTGATGCCGCTGGGCGGGGGTGAGACCGCCCACGTCGCCCTCGCGCAGTTCGTGCCCACGCGCGAGACCCGGCAGCGCATCGAGGCGGAGCTGGGCCCGCTCCTCCCGCTTGCGAGCGCCAATCCCTCCGACGAGTCGAAGAACTTCCGCTTTGCCGAGGGCAAGGGCGTGGTCGGGTTCATCAGCCCGATCAGCGAGCCCTATTGCGGATCCTGCAACCGCATGCGCCTGACCGCGGACGGCAAGTTCCACCTGTGCCTGCTCAATGACGACGAGCTCGACGTCAAGAAGGCATTGCGCACGGGCGGAGGCGTGCCCGCGGTGGCCGCCATCCTGGCTCGCGCCGTCGCCCTCAAGCCGACCGGCCATCGCCTGGACGAGGGTGTCTCCACCGAGGAGCGCCAGATGTTCCAGATCGGCGGATAGCCCGATCGCAGGACGGACACCTGCGCGTCTGCGCTCGCTGGCCGCCGCCGGCCGTGCCGCGGCGGTGGTCCTGGCCCTGTTGACGATCGACGTCGTGGCCCGCCCGCTGGTCCCCCTGCCGCGCAAGTCCACCCTCTTCGTGCGTGATCCCGAGCTGGGCTGGCGGCTGCGCCCGTCCGCCCAGGACGAGTGGGACGGCGTGCCGGTCACGGTGAACGCGAAAGGGCTGCGCGGGCCCGAGCTGGACTACGCGCGGCGGCCCGGAGCGGCGCGCATCCTGTACCTCGGCGATTCCGTCACCGTCGGCTATGGCCTGCCCAGCCACGCCGACAGCTACCCCTACCTCACCGCGGAGCGCCTCCAGCGGACGGGAGGCCGTCCGATCGAGACCGTCAACGGCGCGGTGAACGGCTACAGCACCTGGCAAGAGGTGGGATGGCTCGAGCGGGAGGGGATCCGCTATCACCCCGACCTCGTCGTGCTCGGCTTCGTGCTGAACGACGTGGCGGGGGAGTCGGAGGCGGCGCGCGGCTCGGACGGGCCGTCGAGCAAGCAGCTCCGTCTCAGCGTCGAGTCACGTCTCGACTGGATCGCCAATCACAGCGCGCTGGTGGCGCTCGCGCGTCAGGCCGCGCTGGCCGTGCGCTTTGGCCGCGATGTGCGCGCGGGCGCGGAGCGCGAGGAGCTGTTCGCGGTCCGGATGCTCGTGGACGATCCGGAACGAGCGGACGTGCAGCGAGGATGGCAGGCGACCCGGGGCGACCTGGATCGGCTCGCCACGCTGTGTCGCACGCGGCACATGCGGCTCTGCCTGGTCGTGTTTCCCTACGCCTTCCAGGTTTCCGTGCCTGCCGGCGCGGACGACCCGCAGCGCCGGCTGCTCGAATTCGCCCGGGGCCTGGGCGTTCCCGCGCTGGATCTGCTGCCGGTGCTCCGCGCGCGTGCGCAGGCGGACGGCGTTGCCCCCGCGGATTACTTCCTCGACGACGACCATCCGTCCCCGATGGGGAGCCTGGTCGTGGCCGATCGCCTGGCCGAGTTCATCGTGGCGGAGCGATTGCTGCCCGGACCGCCTTGAGGCGACGCTCGTTCAGGTGGCCCTCGCCGTGACCTCCACCGGCGCGGAGCCGGGACCCTCCAGCCATACCGCGCCGTCGGCGTAGAACTCCTTCTTCCAGATCGGCACCGTGGCCTTGAGGGTGTCGATCGCGTAGCGGCAGGCCTCGAAGGCGGCCCCCCGGTGCGGCGCGGTCACGGCGACGGCGACGCTGGGCTCGCCGATCTCGAGGCGGCCGAGGCGGTGCACGATGCGGACTTCGGTCACCGGCCAGCGGCGGCGTGCCTCCGCCGCGATCTCCTCCATGAGCGGCAGGGCCATCTCCTCGTAGGCCTCGTATTCGAGATGCCGCACGGGGCGCCCGCCGTTTTCGTTGCGGACGACGCCCAGGAAGAGGCAGGCCGCGCCGTCCTCGGCCGTGGCCGGGGTCAGGGCGCCCACGTCGATGGGCTCGTGCGTCAGTCCCACCATGGGCGCATCGTAGCATCTCGCCAATGCGGCCCGCGGCGCGCTAAGCTCTGCCCGCGCATCCATGACCAAGTCCACGCCGAAGGAGAACGCGACCTCCGCTACCGGCCAGGTGCGGCCCATTCGCAGCCCGCAGGCGGCGCGCTGGACCCTGCTCGTCCTGACCATCATCGCGCTGGCCCTGCTGACGCTCATCATCCAGCCGTTCGCGGCCGCCCTCTTCATCGCCGCCGTGATCGCGGGCGCGATCAGCCCCTGGTACGAGCGTCTGGCCGCGCGGCTCAAGGGCCGCCGCCAGTTCGCGGCCGGTCTCACCACGGCGGGGATCCTGCTCATCGTGGTGCTCCCGCTCGCGAGCATCAGCGTCGTGCTGGCCAACGAAGTAGCGGCGGGCGCGAACTATGTCCGCACCACGCTGCGCAGCGAGGGCGTGCAGGGTCTCGTCAACGACCTGCCCCGGCCCCTCCGCGCGCTCGCGCAGAAGGTGATGGCCCGCCTTCCGCAGGACCAGGGGGATCTCCAGGACCTCACCCAGAAGCAGAGCGGGCGCGCGGCCGCGGCCGTGGGCGGCGTGCTGAGCGCGACCTGGGACGTGGTCATCCAGCTCGTGATGATGCTCATCGCCTTCTTCTTCTTCCTGGTGGATGGGCCGCAGCTCGTGGATTGGTTCGAGGACGTGATGCCGCTCGGGAGAGGCCAGACCCGCCGGTTGCTCGGGGAGTTCCGGCAGGTGTCGGTGGCGGTGATCGTATCGTCGGTGGCCACGGCGGCGATCCAGGCCGCCGTCGCCCTCGTCGGCTACCTCATCGCACGGGTCCCGAACCCCTTCTTCTTCGCGATCGTGACCCTGATCGTGGCCCTCGTGCCCGCGGTGGGGGCCGGCTCCGTGGTGCTGGCCTCGGCGGTGATCATGTACCTGGGCGGGCATTCCTACGCCGCCCTCTTCCTGGTGCTGTGGGGAATCCTGGCCGTGGGCCTGATCGACAACGTGGTCAAGCCCTTCCTCATTCGCGGCGGCATCGAGCTGCACGGAGCGGTGGTCTTCTTCGCGCTTCTCGGCGGGCTCGCGTATTTCGGCCCCGTCGGCCTGGTGGCGGGGCCGCTGGTGGTGTCGTTCTTCCTGGCCGTCATCAGGATGTGGGATCGGGACGACGCTGAGCCTGCGTAGGTCGTGAACGATCTCCTCGCCGCGCGAGCGCAGATGGCGATCTCGCTCGGCTTCCACATCGTCTTCGCCGTCGTCGGCATCGCCATGCCCGTGCTCATGGTGATCGCGGAGGACCGCTGGATACGGCGGAAGGACGAGGCCAGCCTCCTCCTGGCCCGCCGCTGGGCCCAGGGGACGGCCATCCTCTTCGCGGTGGGCGCCGTGTCCGGAACCGTCCTCTCCTTCGAGCTGGGCCTCCTCTGGCCGTCGTTCATGGCCTTTGCGGGGCCCATCTTCGGAATGCCGTTCTCGCTCGAAGGCTTCGCCTTCTTCCTGGAAGCCATCTTCCTGGGGATCTACCTCTACGGATGGGAACGCGTCCCGCCGCGCGCGCACTGGGCAGCGGGCGTGCTGGTGGCGCTCAGCGGCGTGCTCTCGGGCGTATTCGTGGTGATCGCGAACGGCTGGATGAACACCCCGACCGGCTTCCGCATGGAGGGCGGCCGCGCGGTGGACGTGGATCCCTGGATCGCGATGAGGAACCCCGCTGCTCCCACCGAGATCGTGCACATGACGATCGCCGCCTACCTCTCCGTCGGCTTCGCCGTGGCCGGCATCCACGCCTGGAGGCTGCTCGCGGAGCCCGACAACCTGTTCCATCGGCGCGCCCTGGGCTTCGCGCTCTGGATGGCGGGGGTCGCCGCGGTCCTGCAGCCGATCAGCGGAGACTTCAGCGCGCGTCAGGTGGCGGAGCATCAGCCCGTGAAGCTGGCGGCCATGGAGGGGCAGTTCCGCACCGAGCGCGGCGCGCCCCTGCGCCTCGGCGGGTGGCCGGACGAGGAGGCGGAGACGACGCGCTACGCCTTGGAGATCCCGTACGGCCTGAGCCTGCTCGCCTTCCACGATCCCCGGGCCGTGGTCCCGGGACTGGACGCCGTGAGCCGCGCCGACCGCCCGCCGGTCCACGTCGTCCACGTCGCGTTCCAGGTGATGGCGGGGTGCGGCAGCGCGCTCATGGCGGTGGCGCTGCTGGGGGGGCTGCTGGCGTGGCGGCGGCGCGGCCTGCCCGATCAGCGCTGGTACCTGAGGATGCTCGTGGCCTGCGGTCCCCTCGGCTTCGTCGCCCTGGAAGCGGGGTGGGCGGTGACCGAGGTCGGCCGCCAGCCCTGGATCGTCCACGGCGTCCTACGCACGGCGGACGCGGTCACGCCGATGCCGGGACTCGTCGTCCCTCTGGTCACGTTCACCGCCATCTACCTCTTCCTCGGCTTCGTGGTGCTCTTCCTCTTGCGGCGCCAGGTATTCAAGAGCCCCCGCGTGGTCGCGCCCGCGCAGGGACGCCGCCCGGCGGAGGCCTGATGCCTCTCGAATACTGGATCGCGGGCGCGGTGATGGTGTCCCTCACCCTGTATGCGCTGGGAGCGGGCGCGGACTTCGGGGGCGGCGTCTGGGACCTTCTGTCCTCCGGGCCGCGGGCGCGCGCCCAGCGGGACCTGATCGCGCACGCGATCGGGCCCATCTGGGAAGCGAACCACGTCTGGCTCATCCTCGTCGTCGTCCTGCTCTTCGTGTGCTTCCCGGTGGCCTGGGCGGCGCTCTCGACCGCGCTGCACGTCCCGCTCAGCCTGATGCTGCTGGGGATCGTCCTGCGCGGCTCTGCCTTCACCTTCCGCAGCTACGACGATGCCTCGGACGCGGTGCAGCGCCGCTGGGGGCGCGTGTTCGCCATGGCCAGCGTGCTCACTCCCGTGATGCTGGGTGTCTGCGTGGGCGCGGTAGCCGCCGGACGGGTCCGCGTGAGCGACGGGCGCGTGCTGGGCGGATTCGTCCGACCCTGGCTGGCTCCGTTCCCGCTGGCCGTGGGCGCTCTGGCTCTCGCGCTGTTCGCGTTCCTCGCCGCCGTCTACCTCACGCTCGAGAGCGAGGACGACGCGCTGCGCGAGGACTTCCGCGGGCGCGCCCTCGCCGCCGGCGCCCTGCTCGGAATATTCGCCCTCGGCGCCCTCGCTCTCGCGCGAGAAGAGGCCCCGCGGGTATGGATGGGCCTCTCCGCACAGCCGTGGTCGCTGCCCCTGCACGCCTTCATCGCCACCGTGGCCATGGGCGCGCTGGCCTCGCTCTGGTGGCGCAGATACCCGCTCGCGCGCGTGCTCGCGATCCTCCAGGTCGCCCTGGTCGTGTGGGGGTGGGGCCTCGGCCAGTTCCCCTACCTGGTGCCACCGGACTTCACGTTCCGCGCCGCCGCCGCGCCGCCCGCGGTGCTGCGGGCCGTCCTGGGCGTGCTCGTGGCGGGAGGCGTCGTGCTCGCGCCCTCGCTGTGGGCGTTGTACCGCGTGTTCGGCGGGCAGCGCGGGTCGGGCCTGTCGTCGCACTGAGCCCAGTTTCGCCGCTCGTAATCGCTTACCAGGCTCGTAAGGCCGCGACCGCGCCATCGGCATGGACCTCGGCCAGGCGCGCCCGTTGGGGCCGGCACACCACGTGCTTTCCCATCCACGAGTCTCGTTCGCCAAGGCGACGTGCTGAGAGGACCTCCAGCCGGGCGCCGGTTCAGCCTCGCACATTCCGGCCGGCCATCGTCGCTCCGGTCGACCCAGGAGATTCCCTCATGAACATCCACCTCGTCCGCCGCAGGAGTCGATCCAGCCTGCTCCTCGCCGCTGTGGCCCTCGTTTTCGTGACGCCGGCGGTCGCGCGGCCGCCGGCCCCGAATTCATATGTCGTGCACAACCTCGTCTCCGACGGCTCCATCCCGGCCGATCACACGGATCCCAACCTCGTGAACGCCTGGGGCATGTCGCGCAGCGCGACCAGCCCCTGGTGGGTGGCCGACAACGGGACGGACCACTCTACGCTGTACAACGGCAGCGGCACGCCGCTGTCGCTGGTCGTGAGCGTGCCCGGCGCTCCCACCGGCACCGTGTTCAACGGCGGCGCGAGCTTCGTCCTCACCAATGGAACGACCTCGGGGCCCGCCCGCTTCCTCTTCGACAGCGAGGACGGCACCATCTCGGGATGGAACCCTGCGGTGGACCCGACCCACGCCGTGGTCGCGGTGACCTCGGGCGCGGGCGCGATCTACAAGGGGCTGGCCATTGCCACCACCGCCGCCGGTGCCTTCCTCTACGCCGCGGACTTCCACAACGCGCGCGTGGACGTGTTCGACGGCAGCTTCCATCCGGTCGCCACCGCGGGCGGCTTTACCGACCCCGACCTTCCCGTGGGCTTCGCGCCATTCGGCATCCAGAACCTGCAGGGGATGATCTTCGTGACCTACGCCCAGCAGGACGCGGACGCGAAGGACGAGGTCGCCGGACCCGGCCTCGGCTTCGTGAGCATGTTCGATCCGGACGGCCATTTCCTGGCCCGGGTCGCGTCGGGCGGCCCGCTCAACGCCCCCTGGGGCCTGGCCATCGCTCCCGCCGCCTTCGGCCGCTTCAGCGGCGACCTGCTGGTGGGCAACTTCGGCGACGGGCGCATCAATGGCTACGACCTCGCCACCTTCGAGGCGAAGGGACACCTCAAGACGCCGGACCACAAGCCGCTGGCCATCGATGGATTGTGGGGCATCGGCTTCGGCAACGGCGCCAATGCCGGCCCCACCACCACGCTGTTCTTCGCCGCCGGTCCCGAAGACGAGACGCACGGACTCTTCGGAAGCATCACCGCCCAGGAGTGACGCCGCGGAGGCGCCGGCGGCGTGGCCGGCGCCTCCCTACTTCAGCGGGTGGAGGTGGTCCAACGGTCCGTGGCCGCGGCCGACCGAATAGGACCGCCGAATCGCTTCCGTGAGGTAGGCCTTCGCCCCGCGCACTGCGTCGAGAAGGGGCTCACCGAGGGCGAGGCGGGCGGCGATGGCCGCCGAGTAGGTGCACCCCGTGCCGTGCGTGTTCTTCGTCGCGACGCGCGGCGCGGAAAGCTCCTCCATGCGCTCGCCGTCCCAGAACACGTCGACGGCGTCGCCTTCGAGGTGCCCGCCCTTCACCACGACCGCGCGCGGGCCCAGCGCGCGCAGAGCGCGGGCGGCCTCGCGCATTTCAGCGACCGTGCGGACGGGACGGCCCAGGAGCGACTCCGCCTCGGGCAGGTTCGGTGTGACCACGGTGGCGAGAGGCAGCAGCCGCTCCCGATAGGCGGTCTCCGCGTCGCGGCCCAGGAGCCGGTCGCCGCTCTTGGCGACCATCACGGG
>DASTLK010000649.1:0-1684 GCA_035715025.1 Vicinamibacteria bacterium | reverse complement strand
CCCCGCCGAGGAGCTCCTCTACGTGGCCGACACCGCCTACTGTCCCTACGGTGACCGGCCCCTCGAGGAGGTGCGCGCCCGGGCGCTGGCCGTGGGCCGCTACCTCCAGGACGCGGGCGCGAAGCTCGTGGTGGCCGCGTGCAACACGGCGTCGGGAGCCGCCCTCGAAGACCTGCGCGCCGCGCTCTCGATTCCGGTCGTGGGGCTGGAGCCCGCGGTGAAGACGGCCGTGGCCCAGAGCCGCGCGCGACGCGTGGGCGTCCTGGCGACGTCCGGAACCCTGCGCTCCGAGCGGTTCGCGCGCCTGCTCCGCGCGCACGGCGACGGCATCCAGATCATCCCCCAGGCCTGCCCCGGGCTGGCCGATCTGATCGAGCAAGGGCATCTCGACGGAGAAGTCCTCACCGCGCGGCTGGAGGAGCTCACGCGTCCGCTGCGCGACGCGGGCGTGGACATGGTCGTGCTGGGCTGCACGCACTACGCGTTCGTCGGGGCGCCCCTCCAGCGTGTGCTCGGCCCGGTTGTGACGCTGGTGGACAGCGCGCCGGCCATCGCGCGCAGGACCGCGCAGCTCCTCGATCAGGGCCGCGCGCGGCGCGACGCCGGGGACGGCGGCATCCGTGTGCTCACGACGGGCGATCCAGGGAAGGTGGCTGCGGTCGTACAGCGGCTCTGGGGGCGGCCGGTCGTCCCGGAGTCGGTGCGCATCTGAGTCCCGGCCCCTCCGGGAAGGCGGTCACACGGCGTCGTGGAAGATGATGCCGAGGGCGAACCGCGTGCCCGCGCGCACGCGGCTGACGCCGTGCCGCACGTTCGTGCGGTAGAAGCCGCGGCTCCCCAGGGCGGGCCAGAAGCGATTCGCGAAGACGACCATCTCGCCCTGCTCGCCCGGTATGACCTCGGCGATGGACTGCGCGCGCGGCCTCTGCTGGACGAGCAGGAACTCGCCTCCCTCGTGATCCACTCCCGGCCGGCTGAGAAAGACGGCGATCTGCATGGGGAAGGCGACCGCTCCGTAGAGGTCCTGATGCAGGCAGTTGTAGCCGCCTCGCTCGTAGCGCAGCAGCAGTGGAGTCGGCTGGCGCTGGCCGGCGCGCGCGCAGCGCTCCGTGAAGTCCTCGAACGCCGCGGGAAACCTCTCGGAGGCGCCCATGGCCTCCATCCAGCCGTTCGCGATGGCGGCCAGCGGCGGGTACGCCTGATGCCGCAGGGCGTCGACCAGCGCGGGCAAGGGGCGCGCGAAGTAACGGTATTCCCCGGCCCCGAAACGATGGCGGCCCATGTCGACATGGCTTCTGAATACGGCCGCATCGTCCCAGAGGCCGGCGAGGCGGGCGCATTCTTCGGGGGGAACACGCCAGGGAAGCCTGGCGTACGGTTGCTCGCGCAGGCCGTCCTCCACCGCGCGCCAGTCCGCCGCCGACATCCGCTCGAGCACGTCCGCCATCCCGGCTGGCATCGTCACCTCCCGCTCCAAGATACGTGCGCGGCGGCTGCGATTTCCATCCGGTTCGCGACTTCAATCGATCGCAGCCCGGCGCGTTGGACCTACGCCTCCACGGCCTCACGCAACAGGCGGAACTGCCGCGTGAGGTCCTCGAGACCATAGTGCGCGTTGAGGCCGCTCGGGTTGGGGAGGACCCAGGTCAGCGCGCCGCCCGTGAGTGGCTCCTGGCGGCCGATG
>DASTLK010000648.1:0-2702 GCA_035715025.1 Vicinamibacteria bacterium | reverse complement strand
GGATCCCGGCTCCGTGCGCGCCAGCACCACGGAGACGTCGCCGCATCCGTTGGTGATGAACTGCTTGCGTCCGGTGATGCGCCAGTGGCCGTCCTCGGGCACGGCCGTGGTCGAGACGTTGCCGACGTCCGAGCCCGCGTCCGGCTCGGTCATGGCCACGGAGCCGGAGATCTCGCCCGAGGCCAGGCGCGGCACCCAGCGCTCGGCTTGCTCACGTGTTCCAAAGCGTGCGATGGGCACCGCGGGGGCCTGGTGGAACACGTGAAGGAGGAAGGTGTTGGTGCAGGCGCGGGAGAGGACCTCGGCCATGAAAGTGCCCGCGGTCATCGGGAAGTTGGAGCCGCCGAGGTCGCGCGGGAGGTTCACTCCCATCACGCCCAGCTTCTTCAACCCCTCGATGTTGCGGAGCAGCGCGGGGGGATGGATGACCTGGCCGTCCGCGAAGCCGACGCCCTGCTCGTCGATCTCGTGCGCGTGGGGCGCGATCTCGCGCGCCGCGTACTGGCCGACCTCACGCAGCGTCTCGTCGTAGATCTCGCGCGCTTCGCCCAGGGCGCGCGGGCCGTCCTCGAACCGGAAGCCCTCTTCCCAGAGCGGCACGAAGCTCTCCCAGGCCACGCCCTCGCGGAAGTGGAACTGGAGGTCGTCGTTGTCGGTGAAGAAGTTCAAGTTAGTAGAACGTCTTGCCCTCCCGGGCACGATCGACGAGCAGGGGCGCGGGCGTGAAACGATCGCCGTGCTTCGCGCGCAGCCGCTCGAGCACTTCCACCGCGAAGCGCGCGCCCAGGTGATCCAGATACCGGAAGGGGCCGCCCAGGAACGGCGGGAAGCCGAGGCCGAAGATGGCGCCGACGTCCCCGTCGCGCGGCGAGCGCAGGATCCCTTCGTGCAAGCAGAGGATCGCTTCGTTCAGGAACGCGAAGACGAGGCGCTCCTGGATCTCCCGCGGCTCCACGGGCTTCCGAACGCCTCCATCGGGCAGCAGCGCGTAGACGGTGGAGTCCACGCCCTTCTTCTTGCCGCTCTCGTCGTAGAGGTAGAACCCGCGCTTGTTCTTGCGCCCGAGCCGGCCGTCCTCGATCACGCGCGTCATCGACTCCGGCGCGGCCATGCGCTCGCCGAAGGCGTGATGGAGGATCTTGGCGACCTTCGCGCCCACGTCGATGCCGACCTCGTCGAGCAGCGTGATGGGCCCGACGGGGAAGCCGAAGTCCACCATGGCGCGATCGATGTCCTCGATGGGCGCGCCCTCCTGCACCAGCCGCGCGGCCTCGTTCATGTAGGGCGCGAGGGCGCGCGAGGTGTAGAAGCCGGGACCGTCCCGCACCACGATCACGTGCTTGCCCATCCGCCGCCCGAACTGGACGGCGGTGGCGGTGGCCCAGGCGTCCGTCTGCGGGGTGACGATCACCTCCAGCAGCGGCATCTTCTGGACGGGCGAGAAGAAGTGCATGCCCAGGACACGGGAGGGCCGCCAGGAATCGCGCGCGATGTCGCCGATGGGCAGCGACGAGGTGTTGCTGGCGAACACGCAGTCCTTGCCCGTGGCCGCCTCCACCTCCGCCAGCACCTTGCGCTTGAGATCGAGGTCCTCGAACACGGCCTCGATGACGAGATCGACGTGCCGGAAGCCCGAGTAGTCGAGGCTGGCGGCGAGACGGTTCACGCGGTCCGCGAACTCGTACCTGGTGAGGCTGCGCCGCTTGAGCCGCTCGTCGAAGACCTCGCGCACGTAGCGCAAGCCGCGGCCCAGGGCCTCCAGCGTGGTGTCCTTGAGACGGACGGGGACGCCGGCTTCCGCGCCTCCGGCGGCGATGCCCGCGCCCATGAGCCCCGCGCCGACCACGCCCAGCTTGTGGACCTCGCGCGCGTCCGTGCCTTCCGGGTAGCCCGCGTCCTTCTTGATCTCCTGGGTGGCGAAGAAGATCGACACCAGCGCGCGCGAGACCTCGGACACGGACAGCTCGCCGAAGCGCTTGGCCTCCAGCTTCAGGCCTTCCTCGAGCGTGGTGGCGGTGCCCTTCTCCACCACGTCGATGGCGGCCGGGGGCGCCGGATAGTGGCCGTGCGTCTTCTCGCGCACGCTGGCGCGCGCCTTTGAAAAGATGATCGGGCGCATCAGCTTCTCGACCAGCGTGATCCCCGGGCGGCGCGGGACCAGCGACCCGTCCGCCAGCTTCGCGGCCGCACGCCGAGCCACGTCCACCAGGACGGGCGCCGGCACGACCTCGTCCACGACCCCCGCACGCAGCGCGCGCGAGGCCTTCAGGACGCGGCCGGTGAGGATGAGGTCGAGCGCGGCGCGCAATCCCACCAGGCGGGGCAGGCGCTGCGTCCCGCCCATCCCCGGGATGATGCCGAGGTTCACCTCGGGCAGGCCGAGCGATGTCTTGGGGTGATCGGAAGCCACGCGATAGCGGCAGGCCAGCGCGGTCTCCAGGCCACCGCCCATGCAGGAGCCGTGGATCGCGGCCACCACCGGCACCTTCAGCGCGGCCAGACGGTCCAGGACGGCCTGGCCCTGGCGGGAGAGGGTCTCGCCTTCGAGCGAGCTGCGGATGGTCGTGAAGTCCTTGATGTCCGCGCCCGCGATGAAGTTGTCCGCCTTGGCGCTGCGCAGGACGATCGCGCGCACGTCCGTGCGCGCCTCGATCTCGCCGAGCAGGCTGAGCAGCTCCTGCATCATCCCCTTGCCCAGGGTG
>DASTLK010000647.1:0-7471 GCA_035715025.1 Vicinamibacteria bacterium | reverse complement strand
CCCAGGAGATCCTGGTCGACAACGCGAGCTACCCGACGGTGGCCATCGACCAGAACAGCCACGACTACCGGCCCCTCGGCCTCGGCTACGCGAACCTCGGCGTGCTGCTCATGGACCGCGGCCTGCCCTACGACTCGGAGGGCGGGCGTACCTATGCCGCCGCGGTCACGTCGCTCATGCACGGCGAGGCCTACGCCCAGTCCGCGCGCATCGCGGGCGCCATGGGTCCCTTCGCCGGCTACGCGAAGAACGCGGAGCCCATGCTGCGCGTGATCGACAAGCACCGCCAGAGCGCGCACATGATCGACTCCACCCTGGTCCCGCGTGAGCTGCTCCAGTCCGCGGTGGCCATCTGGGACGAGGCCTACAGCCTCGGTGTGCAGAACGGCTACCGCAACAGCCAGGTCACGGTGCTGGCGCCGACGGGCACCATCGGCTTCATGATGGACTGCGACACCACCGGCATCGAGCCCGACATCGCCCTCGTCAAGTACAAGAAGCTCGTGGGCGGCGGCGTGATGAAGATCGTCAACCAGTCCGTGGCCGGCGTGCTCAAGAGGATGGCGTACAGCGCCGGTCAGATCGAAGACGTCATCAAGTACATCGACGAGAAGGAGATGATCGAGGGCGCGCCCCATCTCAAGGCCGAGCACCTCGCCGTCTTCGACTGCGCCTTCCCGCCCGCCAACGGAAAGCGCTCCATCCACTACATGGGCCACATCAAGATGATGGCCGCGGTGCAGCCCTTCCTCTCCGGCGCGATCTCCAAGACCGTCAACATGCCGTCGGACGCGACCCCGGAGGACATCTCCCACGCCTACGCCGAAGCCTGGCGCCTCGGCCTCAAGGCCATCGCGGTCTACCGCGACGGGTGCAAGCGCTCGCAGCCCCTGAGCACGTCGAAGGACGAGAAGCCGGCGGCGGTGGCCGCGGCGGCGACCGCGCCCGAGGCGCGCCCGGCCCGCAAGAAGCTGCCGGACGAGCGGCACTCGATCACGCACAAGTTCTCGATCGCCGGCCACGAGGGGTACATCACCGTCGGCATGTACGAGGACGGCAAGCCGGGCGAGATCTTCCTGGTCATGGCCAAGGAGGGCTCGACCATCTCCGGCCTCATGGACGCCTTCGCGACCTCGATCTCGATGTCGCTGCAGTACGGCGTGCCGCTGGAGACGCTGGTCGAGAAGTTCTCCCACGTGCGCTTCGAGCCGAGCGGGTTCACGAAGAACGCCGAGATCCCCTACGCCAAGAGCATCACCGATTACATCTTCCGCTGGCTGGCCTCCAAGTTCCTGTCCAGCGAGCAGGCGCAGGCGGTGGGGGTGCAGGGCAACGATCACACCGCCGCGGTGGAGCCCCGCACGGGTCCGGTGACTCCGCGCCCGGCGGGCGCGTCGCCCGGCACCACCGCGAGCGCGAGCAGCGTGACCTTCCGCAGCCAGGCCGACGCGCCTTCCTGCCATTACTGCGGCAGCATCATGACCCGCAACGGAAGCTGCTACCGCTGCTCCAACTGCGGCTCCACGAGCGGGTGCAGCTAGGCCCGGATCGGATGATCCTGAGCGCCCTTCCCATACGCGGCGACACCCAGGGGCCGAACGAGCTGTGGGACCACTGCCGCAACAGCCTGGGCATCGCCCGCCTGCTGCATCACGAGGGGCGGCCGGAGACCCTGGTGGTGACGGCCTGCCGCATGGCCGTGGAGACGGCGTGCCGCGCCGCCCTCGAGCAGGTGGGCCTCGAGTTCGACGGCGATCTCGAGCTGGCCCTGGCCCGGCTGGGCGCGCCCCGCGACGTGTGGGAGCTGCAGCAGGGCGGGCCCGCCGGGCGCCGTCTGGCCGCGGCCGAGCGCGGCGTGGCCTGGTTCGCGTCGTACCTGCGTCATGCCGCCCCGGGCCGGTCCTGGAGCGTCTGACGCGTTGAGGAGGGGCATGGAGAAGGTCCGGCAACTCGCGCACGACCTGGTCGACACCCTCAGCGATGAGGAAGTCCGCCTGCTGATCGCCTACGCGCACCAGATCCAGGAAGGCCACTTCGCCGCCCTCACCAACGGCCTCGAGCAGCTGCTGGAGGAATCGGCCTGACCTTCGCCGCCCGCGGGGCAGCGGTCCCGCGGACGGCCGTCGTTTCTCCCGCCTTCCACCTCCACCGCCGCCGCGCCCTCCATCGTCTCTGCCTGGCCCTGGCTCGCCATGCGCGCGTCGTCCTCGCCGCCTCGCGCGTGGTGGACGCGCTCGACGCGCGCGACCGGCTCGGGCGCATCGCCGCCTTGTTCACGTTCGTGTCCCAGCTCGGCGCGGGCGGAGAGGAGACCGTCGAGCTCCGCGACGGCGTGGACGTGCTCTTCCGCGTGGCCGGACCGGAGGCGGCTCCGGCCGTGCTCCTGGCCGCCCTCCTGAAGGCGGCGGGGGAGCGCGCGCAGCTCGACTACGCGCGCGATCTCGTCTTCGTGAGGGTCGAGGTCGATCCCACGGACGCGGCGCGGCTGCCCCCGCACGCGGCCCTCATCGTGGCCCGGCGCCGGGCGCGCCTGTACCTGCCGCTGTGGGCGCGCCACGCGCGGAGCCCGCTGGGGTTCCTGCCGCAACCCACGCGGGAAGGGCTCGCGCGGCGGCGATTCGTCGCCTAGCCGATACAATCCGCCGATGTCCGCGCTCGTGCCTCGCCCCGGCGCTGCGCTCCCGCTCCGAGCCCTGCTGCCGTTCCTGCTCTACTCGCTCGCGCGCGATGTGGACGGCGCGGTCGGCGTGCTGCTGCACTCCAGCCTCGACCTGCCCGATTTCGTTCGCCGCGCTCTGTCCCTGTTGAACCCCGCCGACCTGGCCCGTCACGCGCTCATCTCTGTTGCCGTTGGCGTTGCCGTTTGGCTCGCGCTGGCGCTTATCCGTTCTCATTCGAGCTCTCTCCGTTACCTCGAGGCCCTCGAGGCGACATCGTTCACCTTCGTCGTCCTCCTCCTCCGCCCCCTCCTCACCTCGATGGCTCTCGTCGCGCTCGCCCTCCAGCCCACCTATCCCTACGCGTTCACGCTGCCCGTCGCGCTGGGCCAGGACCTCTCGATCGCGGTGAGCACCGCGATCCTGGCCGCGCTGGCCGCCGCCCACGTGCCGTCTCCTCGCCTCCCCGCCCCGGGCGCGCTCTCCCTCGCCTTCATGGCGCTCGTCGCCTACGCCCTTCTCACGCCGGAGTCCGCGCGCCGTTGGGAAGGCCATCCGGGCAACGAGCCCAAGACCCTGCGCATGGCCGTGGCCCTCGGCCACGGGCTCACCCTCGACGTCGAGGGCGTGAGCGCGGGCATGGAAGCGCTGAGGCCGCGACCGCTGCTCTCCGCGGCCGTGGACGCGGCCGGAGGCCTCGCCCGCGAATCGGCGCGCATGATCGCGGCGCTCGCCCACGGTCCGCGCGCGGTCGGCGCTTCCGCCATTCGGGCCACACGCATCACCCGGCAGACCATCCGCGGCAAGGAGGGCGGCGTCTTCACCGTCCTGGCCCCCGGACCGTCGCTCCTCCTGGCGCCGGTGCTGCGCCTCGACCGCGCACTGAACCTGGCGCGCGGCACGCCGGGGCGCCTGGCGGTGACCGTCCTCTTCTGGAATGTGCTGGCGGCGGCACTGGTGGCGGCGGTCTTCCTTCTCGCCCGCGACGGCGGGGCGGGGCCGGGAGCGGCCGCCGCCATCGCCGGCCTGGCCGCCCTCCTGCCGCCGTTTCTCTTCTACTCGTACCAGTTCTATCCCGAGATGCTGGGCGCACTCGCGCTCGCCCTCGCGTTGCGCGCGATCCTCCTGCGGCCCCTCGAGGGCGCACGGACCGCGCTTCTCCTGGGCCTCCTTCTCGCCTTCCTGCCCTGGCTGCACCAGAAGTTCCTGCCCGTGTGGGCGCTCCTGGTGGCGATGGCGGTCGTGCGCGCCGTGGACGCGCTGGTGACGACGCGGACGCTCGCCGCCCTCGTCCTGCCCCAGCTCGCGTCCGCGTACCTGCTCGCGCTCTACAACTTCGGCATCACGGGTAGCGTGCGTCCGGACGCGCTCTATCTGGCCTGGGGGCCGGGCGGAGTCAGCTCGGCGCGATGGGGACAGGGGCTTTTCGGCCTGGCCCTCGACGCGCGCTACGGCCTCGTGCCTTACGTGCCGGTCTACCTCTTCGCGTTGGGCGGCCTGGTTCTGCCCGGCGGGGCCGCACGCGTGCTACGCCGGGGCGCTGTCCCCGTCCTCGTCTATTACCTGACCGTCGCGGCCGCCGACAACTGGAGCGGCGCCGTGTGCAACCTCGGCCGCTACATCCTGCCCGCGCTGCCGTACGCGCTGGCGCTGGTCGCGCTCGTACTCGCGCGGCCCGAGGGCCGGCGCGGCGTGCTCGCCCTCTTCCTTTCCTTCGCCGCCTGGAGCGCGCTGATCGCGGTGCGCCTGTGGAACGATCCCCACGCCGCCAACGATTGCGCGCTGCTGCTCGCGCGCAGCGCGATCGCGGACGGCAGTGCGTACGTCCCGAACCTCTTCATCCGCGCCTGGTCGGAGGGCGCTCCGGGACTCTGGGCGCGCATGCTCGTGTGGACCTCTCTGGGGGCGGTTCTGGGCGCCTGGCTGCGGCGCGCCGCGCAGGGCCGCGCGGGCGCGCGCCCGGCCGCCGCCCTCTTCGCCCTGGCCGCAAGCGTGCTCGCCGCCGCCGCCCTTCTCGAGCACTGGCCGACGGGCCGGGCGGGGCCGCGGTTTCCGGACGCGGTGGAGGCGGGGCCGGGGGCGACGGCGTTCGTCGAGGATGCGCGCGTCGACGGCGAGCGCGCCTGGGTCGATCCCGGCGAGCACGCCATCCTCCTGCGCATGCGCGATGGAAGCGGGACGCTGCGGCTGCGCGCGGAGGGGGAGGGCGTGCTGCGGCTCGCCGGCCGGCCGCCGCTGCCCATTCCCGCCGCGGGGCTCGAAGTCGATCTCCCGCTGGACACCGTGGCCGTCCTTCAGGGCCGGCGGGGCGCCACGGAGACGCTGTGGCGCCAGCGATTCGAGGTCGAGGCGCCGGGCGCGGTGGCGCTGCGCCTGCAGGTGCTCGACGCCGGCCTCAGGTGACGCGCCGGTAGCGCGCGTCCACCAGCGAGGAGACCCCGTAGGCGGCGAGGCCCACCGCGACCACGAAGAGCAGCCAGTGGCCTTCGTCCTGCCGGCCCAGGAGGCGCAGAGCGCCGGCCACACCGCGCGCCTCGTGCGCGTTCGCGTCGAGACCCGCGCGCAGGAGGAACCAGCCGATGACGCCGAACGTCACGCCCCGCGCGGTGAGTCCGGCGCGTCCCACGCGCCGGGACCAGAGCCGCGCGTCGGCGCTCATCTCCGAGATGAGGAGATCGTTCTCGAATAGAGCCGTGTACGCCTTGTAGAACTGGTACACGCCGCTGCCGATCACGGCCAGACCCACCGCCCCCACCAGCCAGCGTCCGTGGGGAGCGGACAGGAGGCGCGTGACCCACGTGCGGACGGCGTTGGAATGTCCTTCGTGGAGGCCGATGATCAGACTGGCGGCGCTGAGGGCGAGGGCGGCGTGGCCGAGTCCGCTGACCACGAAGCTGGCGCGCGTGGCCAGGGCCTGGAGGCTCGTTCCCTTCCGCTCCAGGTCGAGCCAGGCCTGCGCGAACCGCCACAGCGCGTACGCGGCCAGCCCGAGGGCGAGCACGAGCAGGAACACCGTGCCGAAGTGCTGCTGCCCGATGGCCTGGATCGCGCCGTGCGCGTCCGTCGCACGCCCGCCGACGGCGGCGGCCTCGGCCGCAAGCACGCCGACGAGGATGTAGACGAGCCCGCGCGCGCCGAAGCCGAAGCGGGCCACGCGCTCGATCCACCGCCGGTTGGACGTCGCGCGCGAAGCCATGCGATTCGTTGATCGTACCGTCGCCCAGCCCTCGAACGGAGGGTTCGAGGGGATGAGCTAGACTCGGGATTCTCGCAATGAGCGGAACTCCATCCGGCCCGGACGCGTCTCTAGAGGGAGTGTCAAGCGCTCCCCTGGTCGAGTTCCGCGACCTCACTGTCTCCTACGGCTCCCTGGTCGCCCTCTCCGGAGTGACGGGGGCATTCCCTCCCGGCCCCACCGGGCTGCTCGGTCCCAACGGCGCCGGCAAGACCACGCTGCTCAAGACGCTGCTGGGGTTCCTGAGGCCCGATGCCGGCCGCCTCGTGGCCTTCGGCCTCGATCCCACGACGTCTGCCCTCCAGGTGCGGCGCCGGATCGGTTACATGCCGGAAGTGGATTGCCACATTCCGTCCATGACCGCGGCCGCGTTCGTGGCCTTCGCGGGGGAGCTGTCCGGCATGCCCCGTGACGAGGCCATCAGCCGCTCGCACGAGGTCCTTTATTACGTCGGGCTCGGCGAAGCGCGCTATCGCGCCGTCGACACCTACTCGACGGGCATGAAGCAGCGCGCGAAGCTGGCCCAGGCCCTCGTGCACGATCCCGACCTGCTGCTCCTCGACGAGCCGACCAACGGCCTCGACCCGCAGGGCCGCGAGGAGATGCTGGCCCTCATCCAGGACATCTCGCGGCGGCGGCAGATGAGCCTCATCCTCTGCTCGCACCTGCTGCGCGACGTCGAGCAGGTCTGCGACAACGTGATCGTCTTCAACCAGGGCAAGGTGGCGGCCACGGGTCCCATCGCCACCCTCACGGGCCCCCGGCGCAGCGTCTACGACATCCGGCTCAAGGGCGACGCGGCCGGGTTCCTCACCGACCTCAAGGACCTCGGCTGCGAGTGGCGCGAGAGCGAGGACGGGTATCGCGTCTTCCTCACCGACGGCACCGGCCCCGAGCTGCTGTTCAAGACGGCGCGGGATTCGGGGGTGCAGGTCCGTTACCTGCGCCCGGGCGCGGAGAGCCTCGAAGACGTGTTCCTGCGCGCCCTGGGGCACGAGGTGGAAGCGTAGGCCAATGCCCATCTACGAGCAGACCTACCGCCGCTACGAGGCGCGCGCCCCGCTGCGGACCCTGCGCTTCTGGCCGATCACGCGGGAGGCGCTGCGCCTCATCCTGGCCCGGCGCGCCTTCCTGGGCCTGCTCCTCGTGGCCTGGGGCCAGTTCCTGGTCCGCGTCATCCAGATCTACTTGGTGACGCGCGTCCCCGAGGCCGGGCGCGTGCTCCCGATCGACGGCCGCATGTTCGGCCAATTCCTCGGCATCCAGACCCTCTTCACTCTGCTCCTCTCGATCTTCGGAGGGGCGGGTCTGATCGCCAACGACCTGCGCACGGGGGCGATCCTCGTCTACCTCTCGCGGCCGCTGACCCGGCGCGACTACGTGGTGGGCAAGCTGGGCGTCCTGCTCGCCCTGAACCTGTCCGTCACCCTCGTCCCCGGACTGCTGCTCTACCTGATCGCGCTCGCGCTGGCCCCCGAGCAGTTCGCCACCTGGAGCCTGGCCTGGATCGCTCCCGCGGTGGTGCTGCAGTCCGTCGTGGTGTCGATGGTGATGAGCCTGATCGCGCTCGCCGTCTCGT
>DASTLK010000646.1:0-1766 GCA_035715025.1 Vicinamibacteria bacterium | reverse complement strand
GCCATCCCCCGCTGCTGCAGGACGTCCAGCTCCGGGTCCTCGCGCATCGGCCGCGGCACGAGCCGCGCCGCGGCCGCGAGCTCGAGCGCAGTGAGATGCTCGCAGGCGAGGAAGCCGACGAGATCCGTGGCCGAGAAGACGGGCTGGCCGCCGATGACCTGCATGAGGCCCCGAACCCGGGCCCATCAGAATGCCATGCGGGCCCGCCGGCCGAGGTCCGCTCGGATCGGGGCCCGTGACACAATGCGCGCCGAGATGCCTCCTCACCACCGACGGGACTTCCTGGCCGGCATGCTGACGGGCGGGGTCGTGGCCGCCCTCGGACGCTCGGCGTGGGCGCGCGCCACCGAACCGCCCGTCCGCCGGCGCATGACGATCGACCTCATCTGCGGGAACCTCGGGGTGAAGGCGACGCAGCGCGAGGCCATCGATCTGGCCCGGCGCCACGGCTTCGAATCGGTGTTCCCGGACGCGGGAGAGCTGGCCCGCCTCGAAGGCGCCGAGCTCGCCACGTTGCGGGCCGACCTCAAGGCCAGCGGTCTCGTCTTCGGCGCGGCTTTCCTCGCCGTCGACTTCCGGAAGGACGAAGAGACGTTCGCGCGTGGCCTCGCCGAGCTGCCCGACTACGCGCTCGCCCTCCAGCGCGCGGGCGTGCATCGCACCGGGACCTGGCTTCCTCCCAGCTCCGACTCGCTCACCTACCTGCAACACTTCAAGCAGACCGCGCGCCGCCTGCGCGAGGTGGCCCGCGTCCTCGGGGACCACGAGGTGCGGCTCGGCCTCGAGTATGTCGCCCCCAAGACGGCCTGGGCCGCGCGCCGCTATCCCTTCCTGCACACGATGGCCGAGACGCGGGAGCTGATCGCAGAGATCGGCCTCGCGAGCGTGGGCCTCGTTCTCGACAGCTGGCACTGGTACCACGCGGGCGACAGCGCGGCCGACGTGCAGGCGTTGCGCAACGAGGACGTGGTGGCCGTCGACCTCAACGACGCGCCGGCGGACGTGCCCAAGGACCAGCAGCGGGACAACGCGCGCGAGCTGCCCCTGGCCACGGGCGTGATCGACGCCGGGGCCTTCCTGAAGGCGCTGGCCGCGATCGGCTACGACGGCCCCGTGCGCGCGGAGCCGTTCAACGAGGCGGTGCGCCGCCTGCCGCGGGAGGAAGCGGTGGCCGCGACCGCGCTGGCGATGAAGAAGGCGTTCGCGCTTCTCAAGGGCTGACGTTGCTCACCATCCGGCCACGGGCGACGTCGCCGACGCGGGGGCGGTCGCCCGCGGCGTGGCCGGCCAGGACACCGAGTTGGCCGCGCTCGGAGTGGGGACGCCCTTGCGACACGACCAGGCCGTGATCGACGGCGTCGGCCACATCGTGAAGGCGATGGAGGCGAGGGCGTGCGGGAGAGGACATCGCCGCCCGCTCCCCATGAGCTGAAAGGACTAGCCGCGGACGTCGCGGAAGCCGCGCACCTATCCGCAGGCGCCCGCGTACAGCACCGTGTCGCCAGCCGGGAGCTGTAGCTCGCGTGCGATCTCCGCCTCGAAGAATCCGCCCAGCGGCAGGGTGCAGAGCCGCAGGGTCGCGGAGAGCAGGCAAAGGTTCTGCATCAGGTGGCCGGCCTCGAGGAGCAGGAAGCGGAATCCGCGCAGCGCGTACTTCCGCTCCATGCGGGCGGCGTCCCCCACGATCACCCACAGGAGGGCGCCGCCTTCGATCAGATCGAGGGACGGAACGAACTCGCGCCATCGCCGGCGGTCGGCCCCCGCGC
>DASTLK010000645.1:0-1805 GCA_035715025.1 Vicinamibacteria bacterium | reverse complement strand
GGCGGCCCGCCCGACTACCTCCACTGGGACTATCTCGACCGGCGGCCTCCGCTCGACCTTTCTTCGAACTACGTCCCGCGGCTGGGTCCGTACGATTCGCGCGCGCGCGCCGTGCTCGAGCAGCAGGCGCGCTGGATCGCCGACTCCGGCGTGGGTGCGATCGCCCTCAGCTGGTGGGGCATCGGCCACTACACGGACGCCGCGGTGCACGACGTGATGGACGTGATGGCGCACCACGACATCAAGGTGACGTTCTGCCTGGAGCCCTATCGCGACGACCGCGGCAAGGTCTTCGCCAAGGACGTCCGCTACCTCGTCCGCGAGTACGGAGAGAAGCGGGGCTTCGACGCGATGCTGCTGCTGCGCAGCGCGGACGGCCGCGAAGGCCCGCTCTTCAAGGGGTTCGCCTGCATCCTTCCCACCGATTCCACGGACTGCCACGGCCAGACCAGTCCGATCTCCAACTACACGACGGACGCGGAGTGGCGGTCGCAGACGGACGAGGTCCGGGACGCCTTGCGCGGAGATTTCGACCACGTGACGCTCCTGGCCGATTCGCTCCACTGGACACGGACGGTGGCGGCGGGCTTCGACGGAATCACGGTCTTCGACAACTACATCGGGCCCGACCGTTACGCCGGGTACGCCGCGGGCGCGTCCGCCAACGACCTCGTGTTCTCGTTCAACGTCAATCCCGGCTTCGACATGATCCTGGACCGCGACGCCCTTCCGGGATCGTGCTACGCGCCGCCGGCCTTCGCCCCGCCCACGGAAGCCGCCCTCGACTGGTCGCGCAGCGAGGAGCGCGAGCGCGCGGCCCGCCTGAGCCAGACGCGCATCGCCTCCGCCTTCCAGGCCACGCTCGCCGTGCAGAGCGATCCCGCGCTCTCCAACGCCCGCCGCGGGTTCTTCCTCGTTTACATCAACTCGTTCAACGAGTGGCACGAGGGGCACGCCTTCGAGCCGATGAAGGACTTCGGACAGCTCACGGCCGAGGAGCGCGCGCTCGGCTACCACAACCCCGCCCACGGGTCGTACCGCCTGGAGACGCTGGGGGCGCTGCTGCGGCCCCTCCTCGCGGACCGGACCGGCACCGGAGCGGAGGCCGCCGGGGTTAGCATTCCCACAGGAGGACACACCCGTGCCCGAGACATTCCCCAGACCCGGTGAGGATCGCGTCCCGCCCTTCTCGGAAGTGACGGCGGCGTTCGGCGGCCACCGGCGCGTGCCTCCGCCCGTCAACGAGCCGGTGAAGGCGTACGCGCCCGGCTCGCCGGAGAAGGCCGAGGTGAAGGCGCGCCTTCGCCAGATGGCGGGGGAGACGATCGAGATCCCTCTCGTCATCGGCGGGCGCGAAGTGCGCACGGGCGAGACCGCGAACACGGTCATGCCGCACGACCACGGGCACACCGTGGCGCGCTGGCATCGCGCGCGGCGCGAGGACGTCGAGCGGGCCATCGCGGCCGCCGCCGAAGCCCGCCGCGACTGGTCGGCCTGGTCGCTCGAGGATCGCGCCGCCATCTTCCTGAGGGCGGGCGAGCTGCTGGCCACGACCTGGCGCGCGACCCTCAACGCGGCCACCATGCTCGGCCAGTCGAAGACGATCTTCCAGGCCGAGATCGACGCCGCCTGCGAGATGGCGGACTTCTGGCGGTTCAACCCCTTCTACGCCCAGCAGCTCTACGAGGAGCAGCCGATCTCCGATCGCGGCGTCTGGAACCAGCTCGAATACCGGCCCCTCGAAGGGTTCGTCTACGCGATCACGCCCTTCAACTTCACGGCCATCGGCGGGAACCTTCCCACCG
>DASTLK010000644.1:0-4166 GCA_035715025.1 Vicinamibacteria bacterium | reverse complement strand
GACGAACGCATCGATACGCGCCCGCCGGCTCACTTCGAATGTGGTGCGGAAGGAGGGATTCGAACCCTCACGCCTTTCGGCACACGGTCCTAAGCCGTGCGCGTCTGCCGTTCCGCCACTTCCGCGCGGGACCAGTGTACCGCCATCCCGTCTCCGTCTCCGCGCCCCTCTCCGTCCGTTTGGCCGATCAGGCTACCTAATATGGAACTTGCTCTTGATGACCCGCCCGGCCTTCACGCGCGCCAGGTACCAGGCCGACACGTCGTTCATGGGCACCCACCGCCGCTCTTCCTTGCGGTAGTGCCAGTCCTTCTCCACCTGGTAGAAGACCTGCAGGCTGCCGCCCTCGAGGATGTTGGTGATCTCGTTGTCGTGGTGGTTCAGCTCGTCGAAGTCGGTGATCGCGCGCTGGCCCATCTCGGAGTAGGCGAGGTTGAGATCCTGCAGCAGCTCGTCGGTCTCGGGATCGAGGTCGAAGACGTCCAGGCCCAGCCGGCGCGCCTCACGGCTGGTGATCGGGTACTGGTGCGCGGGATAGGACGAGTTGAGCTGTCGGCTGATGCGATCGGCCTTGGCCTTGTCCTTCATGTGGTACCCGAGGATCTCGCGGCAGAGCATCAGGGACAGGCTGCTGGCCCGGTCGAGGGCGCCGATGACCAGCGGGTGAAGGTACTTGTACAGCTCCTGGTACGGGTTCACGGTGTTGGTGCGGGCCGGGCTCTCCTTCCACAGCCGGATCACGCGCTCGACCTCGTCGTTGCTCACCGCGACCAGGTTGTTGGTGTGGTCCACCGGCGAGAGGTCGTGCTCGAGGGACGTGTCCACGGCGGTGAGATAGGAGAGCGGCCCCATTCCGATCCGGTCCGCCCCGAGGGCGAGCATCGTCGCCGCCGAAGCGCAGTTGAGGGGGGCCAGGAGGGTCAGCCGCCGCGTGTACTGACGCAGCAGATGCACCATGCGCAGGGCGGCCATTCCGCTCCCGCCGTCCGACTTCACGACGAGCGTGAGCTGGCGCTGGGGCCCCAGGTCCTGCAGTAGCTCCTGCAGGGCCATCACGTCGTTGTCGCAGACGGACCCGCTCGTCGAGGTCCAGTACGTGACCAGGGCGCCGTCCACTCTGGGCTGGATCTTCTTGAGGAGCGCTTGCGTCTTCGCAATGAGTAGCGGAGGCGTCTTGACGCGCGGACGTCGGCGGGCCTTGGGCATGACCCGATCCTATCTGACCGCCCGCGAAGTCAGAAGTTGAGCGGCTGTTCCTTGGTCGCGGCCGTGTTCGCGGGCGCCGGCGGCGGCGGGGTGGGCCGCAGGCCCCGGCGAGCGACACGGCGGCCGAGCGCGCGCAGCGACGGCGCGACGACCACCTGGCGCTTGCGGCGGCTGGCCAAGGCGCGTGTCAGCTCGTTGGCGAGATCCTGTGGATTCCTCACCAGCGATGACCACCAGCTCCACGGCACGCGCCGGTCGGAGGAGTATTCGACCTTGCACACGAACTTCATCCCGTCCGGTCCCTCGCGCCACACGCCGAAGCGCACCTGGATCGGGTTCATGTCCTCGTTGCGCAGGAGGCTCCAGACGACCTCTTCGAAGGCGTCGCCGAGCTTGGGGTTGTGGGTGCGGATGGGGTTGTCCTTGAACTGGACGGATTCCCAGAGGAGCTTCCGGATCGAGCGCTTGAAGAAGTCGAGGGTCTGCTCGTCCTTGCCCAGCAGCAGGCGACGGAAGCGTGCCGCGTTTTCGTGTTCCAGGATCTCCCAGTCCACGTGGTTGGCCTTGGTGCGGGGAGGGCCGTCGAAAACGACTTCCCAGGCCGCGCTGGCGGCCGAGCGCGTGATCGATGCCGTCCAGTCCTCGCCCTCGGGAGCGCCCATCTCCTCCAGGATCGAGCGGAGGCCCTGCTCCATCTCGGGGCTGCCGACCGACAACCGGCTGATGCTCAGTGACATTTGAAGCTCCTTACCGGCGTATGAGACGAGGGGGGCCGAAGCAACCGACGTGCCAGGGTCTGGACGGCCCTGGTTATTGGGGAAAGGGGCATGGGGGCGACACTTTTTTGAAATGGCCCTTCGACGCGTTTTCCCAGCGATGGCAAACTCTACAAAGGGCCTGGTACATTCGATGCCCTTTCGCGAGTTGGCCCCTCCCTCGGGCCCTGGTCCACGGCGTGCAGGGATCAGGCCTGGGGAGGGAAGAGGTGACCGTGACTCACTCGAAGACGGGCCGCGCCGATGCCGCGCCGCCGCCCGCCGCGGTCGCACCGATTCCACCGCCCGCGCCGAAGACCGAGGCCGAAGCACCGCCGAAGCCGCGCCCTCCCGACGGATTCGAACCGCCGCGCGCGCTGGGCGCGGTGCTCGACGATGCGCTCTCACGCATGGAGCGGCGCGCTCGCGGTGACGAGACGCCGGTTCCCCTGCCCTGGTCGAACGTGGCCGCCGCCCTCGGCGGCGGACTATGGGGCGGCACCCTCGTCACCCTCGTCGGCGACACCGGCGCGGGCAAGACGCAGTGGGCGCTGCAGGCCGGGATCCACGCCGCGGAGTCGGGAGTGCCCGTCTGCTACGTCGCCCCCGACTCGGGCGTCGACCAGATCGTGGCGCGCATCGTCTCGCTCAAGACGAGTCGCAAGTGGTCGGATCTCTACGTCGGGCGGAGCGGGCGCGAGGTCCTCGAGCAGGTGCGCTCCGCCCACGCCGCGGGGATGAAGGGCCTGCCTTTCCACCTGGTCGGCGGGTCCGGCGGGCGCTCGGCGCCTCGCACGCGCGAGATCGCGGAGTGGATGCGCCGCACTTACGCGGAAGCGCATCCGGGGGAGCGCCCCTTCCTGCTCGTCCTCGACTTCGTGCAGCTCCTCGGCGGAGCGCGGGAGAAGGAGAACGTGGACGAGATGGTGGGCGGCGCCGCCTATGACGCGCACCAGGTCGCACGAGATTGGAGCGCCGCCGTGCTCCTCGTCTCCACCACGTCGCGCGAGACGCGCCCCGGCGGCGACGAGACGATCGGCATTCACCGCGATCGCCGCCAGCCGAGCCGCCTCGGCCGCGGGAATCCCGGGCGCCTCGTGCTCGCGGGCAAGGAGACCGGCGACGTCGAGCGCGAGAGCGACACCGTCCTCGTGCTGGCCCAGGAGCCCTGGAAGGCGAAGCGGCCCGCCGGCAAATGGACTCGCGTCTGGTGCGCGGTGGCCAAGAACCGCTCGGGCGCGCGCGCCTGGTGCGCCCTCCGATTCAACGGGACCTGCTTCGACGTCGATCGGGAACTGGCCGGCCCCGTCGAGGAGCTGCCGTTGCTGGAAGAGGAGGAGCGCGCGCTCCGCGAGGAGGAGTAGGCGGCAGGGATCTTGCTTCAGCCCCGGTCATGGCTCGGGTCGCGATCCTTCGCAACGAGGTTCCCGACGCGGCGATGGCCGGCCGCTTCGAACGCGAGATCGCGGACGCGTTGGCCCACGCCAGCCCCTCCGACACGCTGTTCACCTGCGCGATCCTCGACGAGGGGCTCCACGCCGAGATCGAGATCGAGTTGCCGGGCTGGACGGAGCGTCTCGTGATCCCCTATCCGGCCGCAGCGGGAGACGTGCGGCGCGCGCTGCGCCGGCTCCTGCAGGACGTCGGACTCGTCGACGAAGTCGAGACGCTCCATCTTCTGGAGAGTCGCGCGGCTACGGACCGATAGCGGTCCGGGCGGTCCGCAAGGCCGGCACGTCCGCGTGCAGGAACCACCGGTCGAGGACCACGCGCTTCGCGAACCAGCCCGTTCGGAAGAGTCGCCGTCCCGCGGCGGCCACGAGGCCCGCCGGAACCGGTGGGAAGAAGCGCCGCTCGCCGGTCCCGAAGCGGGCGGCGAGGGCGCGGCGATACGGCTGCAGGTCCTGGCGGCCGTACTGGCCGCGCGCGGAGAGGACGGTCTCGCCGGCCAACAGCCCGGACTCCACGGCCGGGCGAATGCCCTCGCCGCTGGCGGCATAGGCCAGGCCGGCCGCATCGCCGACGAGGAGGGCGCCGTCCTCCACGACGCGGGGCCGCCGAGCCTCGTAGAGAAGATACGCGTGGCCGTTCCAGCGGGCGGGCAGATCGGCAGGGACCCGCCCCGTGGACACGAGGAAGTCGCGGAAAGCGGCCACGTGCGCGGCCAGGCCCTGGCGATCGAGCCGACCCAGTCCCACGTTGAGC
>DASTLK010000643.1:0-3268 GCA_035715025.1 Vicinamibacteria bacterium | reverse complement strand
CCCGCCGGTCCGCCTCGTGGGCGCGGCCTTCCTCGAAGGAAACGAGAGCGGCGCGCAGCCCGTCGCGCGTGCGCTCGAGGGCCAGCGTCGCGGGCGGCTCCTGGAAGGCGGCCTCGGTGCGCAGGTGCACGAGGGCCCGCTGAGGGTCCTCCACTCCCGATGCGCGCAGCGCGTCGGCGATCTCGGGGTCCGTGCGCACGGCCTGGTCGGCGAGGCTCAGCCGGGCCGGTCCGCGCGCGGGCTCGCCCTCGTGGCCGAGCCGCAAGACGTAGAACGCGAGCGCCCAACGTTCGGACGGAGACAGCGATTCGAAGGATGCCATGGCCGTGCCGGGCACGCCGAAGGTGAGCGTGTTGTAGACGCGGTAGGGCGAGAGGGCGGCCAGGCGGGCCGGCTCCCGGAAGCTGGCCGGCCGGGGATCGAGACGCGCCGCCTGCTCGGTCCGCGCGTCGCCGGCCGCGCCGTGGCAGGGGAGGCAGGACTGCGCGTAGAGCGTCCGTGCACGGTCGAGCGAGGGCGTCTCCGTGGGCACGGTGCGCAGGCCGAAGCGCGCCACGGCTTCGGCCTTGGCGTCGCGGCAGGCCCGGGCCACTTCCACGGGCTCCGCCTTGGCCCGCACCGCCGTCTCCACCCGGCCGACCGCCGTCACCAGCGGATCGTTCGTCCGCGGCGCGGAGCGGAGGAGGGCCCCGAGCAGGGCGTGCGCGTCGGAGACGAACTTCACCTGCTCGTCGTATTCATCGGCGCTGACGACCGTCCGGCCCTGCACTGCCCGCGCATAGTCGCTGCTGACGTAATCGAGGATCGTGACCAGCCGCTGGGCGTCACCGCCGTCCGGGGGCGCGGGCACCAGCGCTCCGGGGTCGCGGCGGCATGCCCCCGTGAAAACGGCGGCGGCCATGACCGCGGCGAGTCCGATCCTGAACTTGAAAATGGATTTCATTTTCAGGATAAAAGCGTATCATCGCCCCGTCTTGGCCGTCAATGAACCAGGAGTGCCATGCCGGTCAGGACGCCGGTGCCTGCCGCATCCAGGAGATCAGTTGGCGCCGGTCGCGCACGGAGGCTCGCGCGCCCGTAAACAACACCACCGCCAGGACTACGCTCAGGGCGGGGACGACGTACATGGCCCGGTACAGGCCCTGGGCGCGGAAGGCCTCGCTGACGGTCGGGGAGCCGGCGGCGGCGGCGGCGCGGGAGGCGAGCCGATCGGAGAGGATTCCGGTTCCCACCGGTCCCAGCGAGGCACCCATGACGTACATCGCGCAGAAGTAGACGGCCATCGCGGTGCCGCGCCGCGCCGGCTCCACGACGTCCTGGATCGTCGCGTACACCGGCGCGTAGTAGAGGTACATGAGGAGCAGGGCGGGACAGACGAACAGGATGGCCGTTCCGATCTCTCCTCGCGGCTGCACGAGGAACAGCACCAGCAGCGGCGCCGAGAGCGCGAGCGCCACCGCGGAGACGAGGAGGCGCCCGCCCTCCGTTCGCGCGGCGGCGCGGTCGCCGATCCATCCCCCGGCCATCAGGCCCACGCCGCCGAAGACGCCGAAGACCAGGCCGGAGAGGGCGCCCGCTTCGCGCACGCTCAACCCATGGTGCCGCGTGAGCAGGGCGGGCACGAACGTGGTCAGCGCGTACATGTTGAAGTTGTGCAGCGCGCCGGAGACGATGATCCAGGCGAGGCTGGGCGTGTGCGTGAGGAGGGCGACCGTGGAGTCGGTCCTTCGCCGTGCGCCGATCGGATGCGGCTCGGCCCCACCGCGCGGCGGCTCCGGCAGCGCCAGGCAAAGGGCGGCGACGGCGAGCCCGGGTAGCCCGGCGACGAAGAACGCGGCCCGCCATCCCCAGGCCTGCGCGACCGCGCCGCCCACCGCGTAGCTCAGGCCGAGGCCAATCGGGAGGCCGAGCATGAAGACGGCGGTGGCGCGGCCGCGCCTTTCCGATGGGAAGAGATCGCCGATCAAGGATGCGGCGGCCGGCGCGCACACCGCCTCCCCGACGCCGACCCCCAAACGCGACGCGAACAGCGAGGCGAAGCTCGTGGCCAGGCCGGACAGGGCGGTCATCGCGCTCCACAGCAGCGCGCCGGCACCGAGGAGCCGCGTGCGCGCCGCGCGGTCGGCCAGGCGGCCCAGCGGGAGGCCGACCACGGCGTAGAGGAGCGTGAAAGCGGTGCCGATCCATCCCACCTGCGCGTCACTCAGGGACCACTCGCGACGCAGGGGCTCGACGATGGCGCCGAGGATGCTTCGGTCGAAGAAGTTGAGGGCGTTCAGGAGGAACAGGACGAACAGCGTCCAAGCCGGCCGCGAAGCGCGCATTGGCGCGCAATCGTGTTCCGCGGGCGCCTTCGAATCAAGATTCGGCGCCGGCGTTCGTCAGGAGGCAGCCGACCTGGCCGCTCAATACGCCGCCCTCGTGTTCGCTTGCGAGAACGTGTCGCAGGCGTCGAGGTTGCCCGACTCGAACCCGCGGCGGAACCACCGCTGCCGCTGCGCGGACGAGCCGTGGGTGAAGGACTCGGGCACGACGTAGCCGCGCGTCGCCTTCTGTATCTTGTCGTCGCCGATCGCGCTGGCCGCGTTCAGGGCCTCGTCCACGTCGCCGGGCTCCAGGATGTTGCGGGCGCGTTGCGCGTGATGACCCCAGACGCCGGCGTAGCAGTCCGCCTGCAGCTCGAGATCGACGGAGAGGGCATTCGCCCCCGCCTTGTCCGAGCGCTCCTGCGCGGCGCGGACCTTGTCGGAGATGCCGAGCAGGTTCTGCACGTGATGGCCCACCTCGTGCGCGATCACGTAGGCCTGGGCGAAATCGCCCGGCGCGCCGAAGCGGTCCTTCAGCTCGCGATAGAAGGACAGGTCGATGTAGACGCGATGGTCATTGGGACAATAGAAAGGACCCATCGCCGCCTGCGCGAGGCCGCACGCGGACTGCACCGCGCCGGTGTAGAGCACGAGCCGCGGATCCTCGTAGTCGCGCCCGAACTTCTGCTTGAAGATCGCGCTCCAGGTGTCCTCCGTGTCCGCGAGGACGACGGACACGAACTGCGACATCTGGTCCTGGGCGGGGGCTCCGGGTCCTCCCGGGTTTGCCGGCGCGCCCGCGTCCCTGGGAACGGGCTGTCCCTGGCCACCGCTGTTGAGGATGACGGTGGGGTCCCCGCCCATGAGGTACACCACGAGCGCGAGGACGGCCATGCCGATGCCGCCGCCCACGATGGGCAGCCCGCGCCCGCGGGCATCGACCACGTTGTCGCTTCTTCGGC
>DASTLK010000642.1:0-1741 GCA_035715025.1 Vicinamibacteria bacterium | reverse complement strand
CGTACTCGAACGGCTGGCCGGGCGTCACCTGACCGACGTTCGCCTGAGCGCCGTCCATCGTCGCCGAGGACGCGCCTGCGGCCGCGCCGCGGACCACGATGCCGGACACGGCCAGCCGGCGCGAGCTCACGTCCGGCACCGCCACGACCTCCCCCGCCGCGCCCAGCCGACCGGAGGCCACGTCCCGCACGACGACGCGGAACTGGTACAGGCCGGGCTTCTTGATCGGCAGGTCGACGGTATAGAAGAGCGCGGTGCCGAAGACGGGCGCGTCTGTCCGCCTGGTCTGGAGGGTGAACGTCTGATCCTTGCGGTCGACGGACGCGCCGCCGGCGCCGAACGTGGCCGCCACCACGTCGAGCACGGCCTGGCGACCTCCGTCCGGCGTCTCCGCGAAGGTGACGTCGCCGCCGTCGATGCGAAGCATCGCGCGCATCGAGGGCCCCGCCGCCTCGTCGTCGACGAACATCGCCTGCAGGCGCAGGCCCACGTCCGCGGCCGCGAACGGGGAGACGAGCGCCGCCGCCAAGCGGCCCGCTCGCGACTCGTCGCCGCCCGCAGTCGCGGCATCGGCCACTCCGTAGAATCCCGCGCGTGAGCGCACGCGCAAACCCGGCCGGCGGACGGACACCTCGAGCTTGTGGAAGGTGGGACGTCCTGGGCGCGCTTCGAAGAACGAGGACGTCGGCGCGTACCCGATGACGTAGTACCCCTGCTGGTCCTGGAGGGCGCGGTCGAGGCCACGCCCCGGATCGTTCGATCCCTTGACCATCAGTCCTCCCGTGCGGTCGGCCATGTAGGAGAGGCTCTCTTCCGCGCCGAGGCGGGACAAGGTGCGCTGGCCCGGAACGCCCTGCACGTCGCCCGAGCCCATGTAGGTCACGTTGTCTTCCGCCCGGACGCTGCCCGTGTCCAGCCCACGGGTGTCGACGGTGTAGAAGGCGACGGAGGCCCGGTTGGCCTCGTCGGTCAAGGCGCGAATCTCGTCTTCCACGCGATGTTCGCCGCTCAAGTCGAAGACCTTGAACCCATCGGAGAACACCACCACCGGCTTCCGGCCGGGAAGGGGGGCGAGGCCGCGCACGATCCAGCGCAGGGTGCCGAGAGTGCCCACGGCGATGATCTCGTTTCGAAAGCCCTCCAGCGCCTTCTGCCCCTCGCTCGCCTG
The DNA here is from genome assembly GCA_035715025.1 of Vicinamibacteria bacterium. Lineage (GTDB taxonomy): Bacteria > Acidobacteriota > Vicinamibacteria > Fen-336 > Fen-336 > AA29. The sequence goes on along the minus strand of DASTLK010000642.1, from coordinate 573 downwards.
CCGCCCCGAGGGATTACGGTTGTCGGCCCCTCCGCCGAACGCCTGTTGGCTGTCGAGGGAAGGCGCGCCGCCGGCGGTTGCCGCGCCCATGAAGTTGAAGCGCACGCCGTCGACGGCGGCGTGGAGCCGGCCGGTGTCACTCGTGAACTGTTGCATGGCGGCCGTACCGCCGCCCGTGCGCAGGATGGCGACACGGTCGCCGGGTACGAGCCGCTCGTCCAGGTAACGGTGCAGCGCTTCGCGCACGCGTGACATGCCCTCGTAGGACACGTGGAGATCGTCGATGACGAGGGTGACGGTGCGCCCGCGTGGAGTTGCGGGGGCCGCGTCGCCCGGCACGGGACTGGGAACGTTCGTCGCCGGCGCTCGCTCCCTCCGCGAGGGCGCGGCCAGGACGACGTAGGACGCGTGCGTGATCTCGCGCGCCTGCCCGCCTACGCGGACGACAAAATCGGCGGGACCGAGGTCGGTCACGTGCCGCCCCTCGCGATCGGTGACCACGGCATCGATCTGCACGAGGCCGACGGTCACACGAACGACCGGACCTTCGGGACGCCAGGGGGTCACGTCCTG
>DASTLK010000641.1:0-4248 GCA_035715025.1 Vicinamibacteria bacterium | reverse complement strand
CTGATCCAGCAGGTCTACAAGACGCTCTGGGCCTCGGAGATCGCGAAGGCATCCCCGGGTCCGGAGGGCGGCGCGAGCGCGCCCACGCTGGACGTGCCGCCGGCGAATCTCGCTCTCTTCCGCAAGCACGAGGCGGAGATCAAGCAGTTCGCGATGGGCGGCCTGGAATGGGTGGGGCTGTGAAGGACGACGCCCCCCTCGGCGCGGCGGTGATCGACGAGGCGCGACGGCGCCTGGTCCACGGATTCCCGGACCAGGTGCGCGCCTGCCTCGATCGTCTCGACGACGGCCAGGTCTGGTGGCGCCCGCACGCGGACAGCAACGCGGTCGGCAACCTGGTGCTGCACGTGTGCGGCTCGAGCCGGCATTTCCTGGGCCGCGTGGTGGGCGGAACGGGCTACGAGCGCGACCGCAAGGCGGAGTTCGCGCAGCGGGGCCCGATCGCGCGTGCGGACCTCCTCCGCGTCCTCGACGAGACCGTGGCCGAGACCGATGGCATCCTGGGCGGTCTCGATCCCGCGCGCCTGCTCGAAGTCCGGGAGGTCCCGCGGGATTCGCCCCAGAGCGTGCTCGCCCTGGTGTTGCGCATCACGCATCACTGGGCGGTGCATACCGGCCAGATCGCGTATGCGACCAAGCTCCTCACGGAAGGCAGCCTCGACGAGCTCTGGATGAAGACCATGCGGTAGCTACACCACCTCCTCCAGCAGCGCACGCGCCGCCTCCGCGGCGCCGTCCATCCGGGGCGGATCGGGAAACGGCGCCGCCAGTACGGCGTCGAGCGCCGGCCGCAGGTGGCCGCCAAAGAGATCCGCGTTCGAGACGTGCACGGCGGGAAGCCAGCGCGTCATCCCCTCCACCAGGACGGGGTACTCGGGGAAATCGCCCCGCTCCGTATAGACCATGCGCGTCCGGCACGCGATCGCGTCGGTCACGATCCCATAGCCCGGCTTCGTGATCACGACGTCGGCGGCGGCCACGAGGTCGAGATACGTCATGCCGTGCGCGGCGAGGTCGGTGAGGGACAGGACGCGCACGTTGGGAGGCGCGTCCGAGCCGGTGGGCGCGCTCAGGAACTGGAACGAATGCAGCTTCGACAGCACCGAGAACTCCAGGCCGGGAAGGCCCATCCCTCCGAACGAGAGCAGCACCGCCGGGGCCATCCCGAGGCCCAGGCGGCGGCGTGCCTCCGGACGCGTCACCGAGGGCCTTCGGACGACGAGAGGGATCGGCGTCCGCCGTGGGAAGGCCGCGAGGTCGCCCGCGAACGGCAGCTGCAGGAGCCGGGTCGCGTGGGCATAGGCGGCGGCTGCATCGTCCGCGGCGGCGGCCAGCCCGGGCTCGTGACCCGCGAGATGCCGGTAGATCCAATCCCAGGAGAAGTTGGAGAACCCGACGCCGGGCAGGCCCGCTTTGGCCGCGGCGAGGAACGCGAGGGGCGGGATGTCTCCCATGACCAGCCGGGCCCCGACGTCCTGCAGCCAGGCCGCCTCCCGCTCTACGCGCGCGGGCAGCTCGCGGGCGAACACCTGGCACTCCCCCGCCGTGGCTCCGGTGTCGATGACGAGGGCGCCCTTCTGGATGAGGCCAACGTCGGCGCGCTCCGCGCGGAAGAGAAGGGGGTCTCCGACCGCCTGGCGGAACACCGCCTCCGGTCCGGCGGTGACGACGGCGATGCGCAACCCGGGATCCAAGGCGTGGACGGCGGCCAGAACGGTCGCCGTGCGTACGGAATGCCCGAACCCGTGTCCCGAAACATATGCGACGAGAGTCGGGGCGAACGTCAAGGGTATATGCGGTACAGCATGCGCGGGAAGGCGATCGTCTCGCGCAGGTGCTCGAGCCCGCAGATCCAGGTCACCAGGCGCTCGATACCCATGCCGAAGCCGGCGTGGGGCACCGAGCCGTACTTGCGGAGGTCGAGGTACCAGCGGAACGCCTCCTCGGGCAGGTTGTGCTCCTGGATGCGCTGCTGCAGCTTCTCCGCGCTCGACATGCGCTCGCCGCCGCCCACGATCTCGCCGTAACCCTCCGGAGCCAGGATGTCGGCGGACAGCGTCAGCTCCGCGCGCTCAGGGTCGGGCTCCATGTAGAAGGCCTTGATCGCGGCCGGGAAACGGTGCACGACCACCGGCCGGTCGTAGGCCTCCCCGATCACGGTTTCGTCCGTCCCCCCGAAGTCGCTCCCCCATTGCGTCTGCGATCCCTTGGACTGGATCAGCTTGATCGCGTCGTCGTAGTGGAGCCTGGGGAACGGAGACTTCACGTGGCCCAGCTTCGCGACGTCGCGCTCCAGGGCCTTCAGCTCCTCGCCCCGCGTCTCGAGCACGCGCTCGACCACGGAGACGATGAGCCCCTCCGCCACCTGCACCGCGTCTTCCAGGTGCGCGAAGGCCATCTCCGGCTCCACCATCCAGAACTCGGTGAGGTGGCGGCGCGTCTTCGACTTCTCGGCCCGGAAGGTCGGGCCGAAGCAGTACACCTTGCCGTGAGCGGCCGCGTTGGCCTCGTTGTAGAGCTGCCCGCTCTGGGTGAGGTACGCGGTCCCCTCGTCGAAGTAGGGCACCCCGAAGAGGGTGGTCGTGCCCTCGCAGGCGGCGGGCGTGAAGATGGGCGTGTCCACCAGCGTGAAGCCCTGATCGTCCAGGTAGTCCCGCACGCCCTTCACCACGGCGTGGCGGATGCGGATCACCGCGTGCTGCCTCGGCGAGCGGAGCCAGAGGTGCCGGTTCTCCATCAGGAACGCGGTCCCGTGCTCCTTGGGCGTGATCGGATAGTCGTGCGCGATCTGCACGGCGCTGAGCCCGGTGACGTCCACCTCGAACCCGCCCGGCGCGCGCTTGTCCTCCTTGACGCGCCCGGTCAGCTCCAGCGACGACTCCTGGCCCATCGCTTCCGCCACCGTCCAGGCCGCCTCCGGGACCGCCGCCTTGGCCACGACCGCCTGCGCGAAGCCGCTGCCGTCGCGCACGATCAGGAACTGGAGCTTGCCGCTGGAACGCGCATTGTGAAGCCAACCCTGCACCCGGACTTCCTGGCCGACATGATTCCGAAAATCGGAGATTCGAACGATCCGGGGTGAGTCGGCCTGAGTCTTTTTCGTTGATTCCTGAGAACTCACTACTGCAGCTCCTCGAGATGGCGCGCCAAAGCTCGCCTCAATCCGGACAGCTCCGGATACCGCGCGAGGTTGCGCCGCGCGTGCGCCAGCGTGCGCGGGATGTAGGGCAGATAGACGCGACTCCCCTTCACCGTCCCCTGGTAGCCGAACGTGCCCAGCGCCTTCAGGTTGCGCTGGATGGACATGAGCTCGAAGCGCCGCTGGAACGTGTCGCGCGGCTCGCCGGGCACGGCGCGCTGCCGGAACTCCTCGGCGCGGTCGGCCACGAACTCCTCGTCGAGCTCGACGTAGCTGTCACGGAGCAGCGAAGCGAGGTCGTAGTGAGCCGGTCCCATGCGCGCGTCCTGGAAGTCGATCCAGTAGAGGGCGTCGCCGTAGGACATGAGGTTGCGGCTGTGGAAGTCGCGGTGGGTGAGCACGCGCGGCCAGGACGAGATCTCGGCGCAGAGCCGGTGGAAGCCGTCCGCCATCGAGGCGCGGTCCTCCACGGACAGGTCGCACCTTCGATAGCCCTCGAGGAAATGCTTCCAGAAGAAGTGCATCTCCCACGACAGCTTCTCGAAGTCGAATGCGATCTGGAAGCAGATCGCGCGCTGGGGCGCCCGCGCCGCCTCGCGCTGCAGGACCACGAGCTGATCCAGGGCCTGGCGATAGAGCTCTTCGCGCCGCGAGGGGCTCGCCTCCTTCAGGGCTTCCTGCAGCGAGAGGTCGCCCAGGTCCTCTTGAAGGAGGATACCGCGCCCGCCGTCGACGGCGCGGATCTCCGGCACGGGCAGGCCCCAGCCGGCCATGAGGTTGCGTATCACGACGAAGGGCAGATGCTCGGGATGGAACGGCTCGGGGTTGAGCGAGATGACGGAGTGGTCGTCACCGTCGATGAGGCGGTAGTACCGCCGGGTCGACGCGTCTCCCGAGAGCGGGATCACGCTCAGATCGCCCACGCGCGATCCGTAGCGCTTGGCCAGGAAGTCGGAGACGCGCTGGTCGGGAGAGGGATCGCCGTCAAAGGCGGGACCCGACGCCACGACCGGGGGCGCCGGCGGACGCTCGGGGCCACGACGGCCGCGTCGGGGCCGCGTCGACCGGCTCTCGACCCGCCGCTCCGAACTCACGACCTCAGCTCCCCG
>DASTLK010000640.1:0-5442 GCA_035715025.1 Vicinamibacteria bacterium | reverse complement strand
TCGGATTCCGGCTGATGCTCGACACTGCCTCGCCCTCGGCAGTGTCGAGCATCAGCCGGAATCCGATCGCGGAGCTGATGCAGCTCGTGGCCGAGCTGCACGACGCGCGCACGGGACGGGTGAAGGTGCCCGGCTTCTACGACGACGTGGTGCCCCTCACGCGGCGCGAGCGCGAGGACTTCCGGCGCTCCGGCTTTTCCCTGGCCACCTACAAGCGCGACAACCACCTCCGCCTCCTCCGCACGACGGACCCGGTCGAGGTGCTGGAGCGGATCTGGGCCCGCCCCACTTTCGAGGTCCATGGCGTGGTGGGCGGATACACCGGGCCGGGCATCAAGGCCACCGTAGCCGGCCACGCGGAGGTGAAGGTCTCCTGCCGGCTCGTCCCGCGACAGCGTCCGGAGAGGATCGCCCGCCTGATCACCGCCTTCGTCCGCAAGCGCAACCCCGACGTGGCCGTGCACGCGGAGGGCGGCGCGCTGCCCTACGAGGGAAGCAGCCAGGGACCTGTCGCGGACGCGGTGCGCCGGGCCATGTCGTTCGCCTTCGGGCGGACGCCCGCGTTCGTGCGGGATGGAGGCACCATCGGCGCCGTCGTGAGCATGGGCCGGATCCTGCGCTGCCCGATCGGGTTCCTGAACCTCTCCCTGCCCGAGCACGGCTATCACGCTCCGAACGAGAACTTCGATTGGGGCCAGGCCGCGGGGGGCATGGCGGCGTTCGCGCGCTACCTCGAGGAGGTCGCGCAACAGCGTGGCGCCAAAGGGAGCCGCCCGTGAGCGCGACCGGGCTGCTTCGCAGTGACGACGGGACGCGGCGGTGCTGGTGGCCGGGCGCGGACCCCCTCTATGTCCGCTATCACGACGAGGAGTGGGGCTTTCCCGTCGACGACGACCGTCGTCTCTTCGAAAAGGTCTGCCTCGAGGGATTCCAGGCCGGGCTGAGCTGGCTGACCATCCTGCGCAAGCGCGAGAACTTCCGGAAGGCCTTCGGCGGCTTCGATCCCGCCCGCGTGGCGCGCTTCGACGGCCGCGCCGTGAGCCGCCTCCTCGCCGATGCGGGCATCGTCCGTCATCGGGGCAAGATCGAATCGACCATCAACAACGCCCGCCGCGCGCTGGCCTTGCGCGAGGAGAAGGGCTCGCTGGCGGCGTACTTCTGGCAGTGGGCACCGCCGCCCGCGGACCGTCCCCGACGCGTCACCCGCCGCGCCCTGAGCGCCTTGAGCACGACGCCGGCATCGGTCGCGCTCAGCCGTGACCTGCGCAAGCGCGGATGGACGTTCGTCGGCCCCACGACCATCTACGCGTTCATGCAGGCGATGGGCCTGGTGAACGATCACCTGGAAGGATGTGCCGCCCGGGCGCGCGCGCTGGACGCGGCGCGGAAGTTCCGGCGGCCGTCCTGATCAGTGCGCGGGGGCTTCTCCCCAGAGCTCCTTCAGGCGCTGATCGCGCCCGCAGTTGAAGCGGTAGTACTTGTAGCGGAGCGGGTTCTTCACGTAGTAGTCCTGATGGTAGTCCTCCGCCGGATAGAACTCGGTGGCGGGCACGATCTGGGTGACGATCTGCTTCTTCTTGAGCGTCCCCGCCGCCTCGAGGGCGAGCTTGGACTGCTCGGCCAGGGCCCGCTGCTCGTCGTCGTGGTAGAAGATCGCGGTCCGGTACTGGTTGCCCCGATCGCAGAACTGGCCCCCGCCATCCGTCGGATCGACGTTGTGCCAGAACACCTCGAGGAGCTGCGCATAGGCCACCTTGGCCGGATCGTAGACGACGTCCATCGATTCGGCATGGCCGGTCATCCCCGAGGAGACCTGCTCGTAGCTGGGCTTCTTGACGTTGCCGCCGGTGTAGCCCGAGGTCGTCGAGACGACGCCGGGCACGCGGTCGAACGGGCCCTCCATGCACCAGAAGCAGCCGCCCGCGAACGTCGCGTGGGCGAGGCCCGGCGCTGGGGAGGCCGCACGGGCCAGCGGGCCCCCGGCCAGGGCCAGCGCCATCGACAGCCCCGTCATGAGCGCGGCGATGTGAAATCTCTTCAACATTTCTGGGCGGCTCCTCCGGGCGGAACACTCCCGCCCCCAGCAACGATATCGCATGCAGGAGGCCTTCCCTTCCCGCGATAGAGTGAAGGAGGAGGAACGCGACATGTGGCAACGATCCGACACGCCGCCCAGGAAGGAGCCCGCCCTGCCCGGCCGGTCCGAGCGCATGGCCGTTACCGCCCGTCACTTCGTCAGCGGCGAGCCCCTCGAGGGCCTGCCCGCGGGCCTCCAGGAAGCGGTCTTCGGCATGGGCTGCTTCTGGGGCGCCGAGAAGGGCTTCTGGCTCACGCCCGGGGTGGTGAGCACCTCCGTGGGGTACGCCGGAGGCACGACGCCCAATCCCACGTACCGCGAGGTCTGCTCGGGACGGACCGGACACGCGGAGGTGGTGCGCGTGGTGTTCGATCCCAGGCGCGTCCGCTACGAGGAGCTCCTCCGCGTCTTCTGGGAAGGCCATGACCCCACGCAGGGCATGCGCCAGGGCAACGACGTGGGCACGCAATACCGCTCGGCGATCTACACCTACGGTGACGAGCAGCGGCCCGCGGCGGAGTCCTCACGCGACGCGTACGAGAAGGTCCTGCGCGCCGCCGGCCTGGGCGCCATCACGACCGAGATCGCGCCCGCCCCCGAGTACTACTTCGCGGAGGAGTACCACCAGCAGTACCTCGCCAAGAACCCGGACGGGTACTGCGGCCATGGCGGCACCGGTCTGTCCTGCCCCATCGGCGTGGCCGCGACGCGCCCCTGAGCGAGTCTATTCGGCGCGCGCGCGGGCCCGCCGCTCCGCCGGGAGCAGGCTCGCGTAGAGGAACGCGCTCGCGGGCGCGGACACACCGGCCTGCGCGGCCAGACGCACGACCGCGCCCACCTGGTACTCGAGCTCGGAGGGCCGGCCCTCGAGGATGTCGCGCTGCATGGAGGCCGTCACCTCCGGGGGCAGGCCGTCGATGATCGCGAGCGTGCGCGCGACGGCATCGTCATGCAGGCCGACTCCCCGTGACCGCGCCAGGGCGAGGATCTCGCCCATCGACTGCTCGAGCAGGGCGCGCGTCTCCGGTACGGCGCGGAACGCTCCCGCCGGCATGCGGGTCACGGCTCCCACCGCGCTGACGGGCGTGATGAAGAGGAACTTCTCCCAGAGGGCGACGGCGATGTCGGGCGGCGTGACCGCCGACAGTCCCTCGGCCTGGGCGAACGCGTCCCTCAGCGCCGCCACCCGCGCGCTCGTGCGGCCGTCCCTCTCTCCGAACTCGATGCGCGGCGCGATGCTGCCGTGTCGGATGCGGCCGGGCCCGGCCACGAAGCTCATGATCCGGCAGAGGCCGGGCAGCACGCGACGGGCCCCGATGACCTCGGCCAGCTCGTCGGCGGCCTCCACGCCGTTCTGCAGAGGTACCACGAACGTCTCCGGTCCGAGCAGCGGCCCCATCGCCTGCGCCGCCTCCCGGACCTGCCAGGCCTTGACCCCGACGAGGACGGCGTCGACGGGGCCGATCTCGTGCGGATCGTCCGTGACTTCCACCGGCCGCACGGTGAAATCGCCGGCCACGCTCTCCACGGCGAGGCCGTCGCGCCGCAGGGCTTCGAGGTGCGCGCCCCGGGCGAGGAAGGCCACGCGGTGGCCGGCGCGCGCCAGCCGGCCTCCGAAGTAGGCGCCGACTCCGCCCGAGCCGAAGATCGCCATGCGCATGTCCGGCACGCTACGGCGGGACCGGCTGTGAGTCAACGACGGACGCAAGTGTGGTAGCACGGCGTCCTCGTCGCTGCCGTCGTCGACATGACCGGAGTCGGGTCGCATCGGGTGTCGACGGCGCCGATGATCGGCGTCGGCGTCTCTCGTCGCACTTCTCAGATTCACAATGAGTCTTAGACTCCTACTCTACTGGTTCCGGAACTAGTTCTATTCTACGAACTGATAGTCTCCAGCGTCTGCGGACCCACCTCGGCAGGTCTCTGTGTTATCAACACTCATGATGATCACGAATGCGTCGCGCCTCGACAACGCCGAGCTCACCGCCGAGCTCAGCCGCCTCGCCCGTTGCGAGCGCGAGGCCACGGCCACCCTCATCGTGCACCTCGCGGAGTTCGATGCGCGGCGCCTGTTCGAGGGCGCCAGCTACTCCTCTCTATTCAAGTACTGCATGGCTGTGCTTCACCTCTCAGAGGATGCGGTCTACAACCGGATCAAAGCGGCGCGGGCAGCCCGAGACTATCCCGTCATCATCGAGAGGCTCGAGAGCGGCGCGCTGAGCCCCACCACTGTGCGTCTCCTCGCGCCCCGCCTGACGAACGAGAACCATCAGGAGCTCCTGGCCGCGGCCTCGGGCAAAGGCAAGCGGGCCGTCGAGGAGCTGCTGGCGCGCCGATTCCCTCAGGCCGACGTACCCGCGCGCGTACGCAAGGTCCCGAGTCGGCGGGTGACGCCCGCGCGCGAGGTGCCGCCGGCGGCCGCGCCTGTGACAAATCCCTGTTCGCCTGTAGCGAGCGGCGAGCCGCTCACGGCGGCACCTGCGGCCGCCGCTGCTGCGGAGGCACCGCTCGTTCGACCGGTGCCAGCGTCTGCGCGGCCGGTGGTCCGCCCGCTCGCGCCCGAGCGGTACGAGATCCGCTTCACGGCCAGCGCGGAGATGCGCGAGAAGCTGAGTCTCGCGCAGGACCTGCTCGGGCACGCCATTCCCAGCGGTGACCTCGCCCAGGTGTTCGACCGGGCGCTAACCCTTCTCGTCGCCGATCTCTCGAGGAAGAAGTTCGCGGCCACCGAGCGGCCGCGCCGGAGCCGCGGCCAGTCGGACGCGTCGCGGAACATTCCCGCGGACGTGAAGCGCCGCGTCGGCGCGCGCGACCAGTGCCGGTGCGCCTTTGTCGCCCCAACGGTCGCCGATGCGACGAGCGGCGGTTCCTGGAGTTTCACCACGTCGTGCCCTATGCGGCCGGCGGCGTCGGACGCGCGGCGGCGTCGTACACGACGGTCGAGCCGTCCATGAGCGCGTGAGCGTGCCGAGCACTGGTCCTGGAACCAGTATTTCTTCAGGCAGTCGAATGCGGTTATCTGGCGAAGAGACGCCCACCGATATCAGCGGCTGCAGGCCAGCGAATCCTTGACGAAGGCGCAGTCGTCAGCACAGACCGGACGATCACTTCTCAACGACACGACGGAAGCACGCGGTAGAGGCCCACCGCTGCTATGATCCGCGCCCGCCACCCCAGAGAAGGAAAGAAGGTGTCGATGAGATCGCGCGCTCTCCTCCCGGTCCTTGCCGCGCTACTGGTGATGGCCGCACTTCCGCTAACGGCGGCAACACCGGCGCCCGCGCCGCCGCTGGCCGCGATCGAGGCGGACGTCGAGCGTGCACGACGGGAATTCGAGATCCCTGGGGTCGCGGTGGCCGTGGTCA
>DASTLK010000639.1:0-5685 GCA_035715025.1 Vicinamibacteria bacterium | reverse complement strand
AACTGGTAGTTCTTGGCGCGCGCTCCCGTCTGGGCCGAGACCTGCACCGTCTCCCCCAGGCCCAGGAAGTTCGCGGTGGAGAAGCTGGCGTTGACGAACGTGCCCTCCAGGCCGCTCACGCCCCCCCCGAACGTGAACTGGTTCCGGTTCTGCTCCTCGACCTTGAAGGTGACGTCGATCTTGTCCTCGGCCAGCGGGCTCGGCCCCAGCTCGGGCGCGCCTTCCATGGGCTTGAAGTACCCGAGCTGGTTGATGCGCCGGATGGAGAGCTTGAGGAGCTCGGTGTTGAAGACGTCGCTCTCGTTGAGGTAGACCTCGCGCCGGATCACCTTGTCCCGCGTCGTGCTGTTGCCGGTGAACCTGATCTTCCCGACGTAGTACTTCTTGTCCTCGTCCATGGCCAGGGTGACGTCCACGACCTTGCGCACGGGGTCGGGCTTGCGCTCCGGACGCCCCGTCCACTGGAAGTAGCCCTGGGAGCCATAGGCGTCGCGGAGCTTGTCGAAGCCCTTCTTGATCTTCGATTCCTTGTAGACGTCCCCCGTCTTGAGCTTGAAGATGGGCAGGACCAGCTCCGGCTTGAAGACGGCCATGCCCTCGAACTTCACCTCGCCGATGCGGTACTGGTCGCCTTCGCTCACCGGGATCTCGAGGCGGATGCCCTTGGTGGGTTTCTTCCCCGCCTTGCCGTCGATGTAGCTGACCTTGGGCTCGCCCACGGACGCGGTGACGTAGCCGTGGTCGAGATAGAAGTCCTCCAGCCGCTTCTGGTCCCCTTCCGCGCCCGACCACTTGTCCGGCGTGTAGGTCGTCTTGCCCAGGAGCCAGCCCAGCCCCCACAGGCCGCGGAGCCGGACGTTCTTCATGTGCCGCCCCAGCGTGGCGTCGGAGAAGACCTGGTTGCCCACGAAGTCGACCCGCTTCACCTTCGCCTTCGGTCCGTCGTCGACGACGAACGAGACCTGCAGGCCGGAGCTCCCGACGGGCTTGGCGTCGTGCCTGACGGTCGCGAAGGGCCGGCCCTTGTCCGCGAGCATCTCCCGGAGGATGTGCTCGACGTGGCGCGTCTTGCCGAGGTCGTAGAAGGTGTCGACCTTGAGGGCGGCGTCCTTCTTCTTGAGCTCGTCCTCGATCGTCGACTTGCTCAGGGCCTTGCTGCCGCGGAAGTCGACGATCTGGATGCGCTTGCGCTCGCTCACGACGAAGGTGATGACCTTGCCCCCGCTGGGCGAGTCGCGGACGTCGATCGAGAGGTCGTCGACGAACCCGGTGTCCCAGAGGCGCCGAAAGTCCTCGCGCAGCCGCAGCTGGTCGTAACGGTCACCGGGCTTGGTGGAGATGTAGAAGCGCAGCGTCTCCGCCGAGAGGAACTGGTTGCGGGCGATCTCGACGCGTTCCACCAAGGGGGCGGCCGCCTCCTCGTCCGGCGCCTCCGGCTCCGGGGCCTGGCCCCGGGCGGGCGCGGCCAGGGCAAGGCCCAGGAAGAGGACGGCCGCGGCCGAGGCCCACGGCCCCGCTTCCGAACGAGCGATCGCGCGCATGACCGCCCATGATCCCCATCACCGCGGCCGAGGTGATTAAGCGCGTGCAAAGACCTCGTTAAGTGTTCTTAACGGGGACTTAGCAACGGCTTGACGACTTCGGGGCGCGAAGGCCCCTAGTAGCGGGAGAGGGTGGGACGCGCGCCCGTGGTGACGGCGGGGATGCGGAGCAGCCCTTCCGGCGCCAGGAGGTTCTGCGACAGCCCCTCGAAGCCCGGTTCGTAGCGGACGGCCCGGAACACCATGTAGCCGGTCGCGCCCGCGGTGTCGGTCACGTCGTAGGACCAGACGGTCTGGCCGTCGGAGGTGACCTCGAAGAAATGGCCCGTCGGCCCGGAGGTGACGAGGGTGTTGCCACTGGCCAGACGCTGGGCGCCCGAGATGATCGGCGCGAAAAAACTCTCCCGCGGCGTGGCCGTGTACTGCCACACGGGGCCGGCGGGGCCATAGCCGGTCGCGGGGTCGTACACATAGGAGCCATCGTCACGGACGGGCGGGACGAGCTCCACCACCGTCGAGTAGGGACGCGCCTTCGCGTCGCCGTTGTTGAAGACGAGGAAATGGCCGGCACCGGGGAGCCCGCTCGCGATCCACTGCGCGTTGTGCTGGCCATAGAGCTGCTGCGGCACGTCGAGGCCGTAGGCGCGCGGATTGCCATATCGATAGAGGAGGTCGCCTCCGCGCCCGAGCTTCCCGCCCGTGTGCCCGGCCGCCTGCGCCGTCGTGGTGCTGTGATCGATGATCCAGAACTCGCTGAAGTTCCGCACGCTGAGCAGAACCTGGTCGAGGGCCGCGTTGTAGAAGACGGCGTTGGCGTGCGTCCAGTCCACGCTCGGAGTGGCCGCGAAGCCCGGATCGACGAGCTCGGGATGCTCGGAGGCCACCGCCCCGGGGGGAAGGAGATGGTCCCACGTGCGCCACTCCCAGACGACCTGGCTCGAGACCGGATCCACCTCGACGACCTTGTCCACCCACAGCTCGCCCTCGCTGGGCAGCGTCTGCGCGTCACGGCCGGCGGCGACGGCCTCCGCGGCCGTGCGGCGCTCCCAGGCGATCATGAGCACGTGCCCGCTGCCCGGCATCCAGAAGACGTCGTGATGCTGCTGGCCGGCCGTGGTCGCGTAGTCGAAACGCCAGACGACCTGGCTGTTCCAATCGAGCATCTCGGCCCTCCCGCCGTTGCTGCCCTGCACCGTGGAGAAGGGCCGATCCGGGATGGAGGTGGCGCGCAGCAGGTTGCCGTTGGGCAGCAGGTAGACCGAGTATCCGGGCGCGTAGTCCGTCTTCCACTCGTGGAGCTCCTGCCCGTCCAGTGTCATGAGGAAGGCGCTCGTCGACGCGATGGGTGAGAAGAGAATTGCCGGCACCGTCGAGCCGGCGGCGACGGCACTCCCGCCGCAGCCGGTGAGAGCGGCCAGCAGGATGGTGGCCGCCCCAACGCGAGCGGCGGGAAACTCGAACGAACGTTCAGGAATCTCCATGGATGTTCCTCCGCGATCGATGGTCGCGGAGCGAACGGCCCGAGATCATTAAAGCGACGCTAAGAAACTGTGAAGAGACGCAAACGCGTGGGCGCGCCTAGGGACGAGGTCCCAGCCCGCCGGGGCCGTGCGGCCCGCGTGCACCCCTCCGGCCCTCGTGCATCTTCTCGAGCTTGTCGCGCTGCTCGGGCGTCAGGATCGCCTTCATCTCCTCGAAGGCGGCGTCGTGGGCCGCGCGCAGCTTCTTTTCCGCCGCGTGCATGGCCAGGGCCGCTTGTCCGACGGTGGCGGCGTCGGCGCCGTCGGCCTCCAGCGCGCTCCGGAAGGTCTCGTGAGCCTGGCGCGCCGCCTCCGCGAGCGGCTTGAGCGTCTCCTGCTGCCGGCCGCGCAAGGCTTCGAGCTGCGACTTCTGCTCGTCGCTGAGCGAGAGCTCCTCGGCGAGCCGCCCGTGACCGAAGCCCGGACCGAACGCACGATCGTGCGGCGGCGCACCCGGTCCCTGCGCGTGCGCGATCCCTACCGACGTCAGCGCCCACAGGGCCGCCCCGGCCACGGCTACCTTCGTCTTCATGGTCCCTCCATTCGCGCGCCGCCGAGCCCGGCGACGCGCCCGACCCCGATGGTCGCAAGTCCTCGGGCGGTTGCCATTAGCCTGAGGCAAAATCGGAGTTAAGGGTGTAAAACGTCGGGGCCGGCCTCTCAGCCCACGAACTTGTAGCCCAGCCCGTGGACGGTGAGGATGTATTGCGGCCGTCGCGGGTTCGGCTCGATCTTCCGGCGCAGCCAGGCGACGTGCACGTCCACGGTGCGCGTGGTGGGCATGGCGTCGTATCCCCAGACCTCGTTGAGCAGCTCGTCGCGCGAGAGGGTGGCCCCACGCTGCCGGATCAGGTAGCGCAGGAGCTGGAACTCCTTGGCCGACACCGTGACCTGCGCCCCCGCCCGTGTGACCTCGGCCTTCCGGAAGTCGACGTCGATCTCGCCGAAGCGATACCCTTCCGAGGCCTCGCGCGCGGCGGGCGGCTCGCGGCGCAGGCGCGCCTCCACCCGCGCCAGCAGCTCCGACATCGCGAAGGGCTTTATCAGGTAATCGTCGGCGCCGAGCTTGAGCCCCAGCACCCGGTCCTCCACCTGGCCGCGCGCGGTCAGCATGAGCACGGGCGTGTCCACTCCGCTCTTGCGCAGGTCGCGGCACACGTCGAAGCCGCTGCGGTCCGGGAGCATCACGTCGAGCACGACGAGGTCGAAGGGCTCGGTCGAGGCACGGTGCAGGCCCGTCTCGCCGTCCGCGGCCTGCTCGACGAGATGGCCTTCGCTGGTCAGGCGCCCGCTGAGGGTGAGCCGGAGGCCCGGCTCGTCCTCAACGAGCAGGATCCGCTTGCGCACTGCTCTCCTCCATCGATGCGGCCCGCTGGGCCTCCGCCGTGGCCGCCGGCAGCACGAGCGAGAACGCGCTGCCCGCACCGGGCGTGCTCTCGACCTCGACGGCGCCCGCGTGCGCGTCCATGATCCGCTGCACCAGGCTGAGGCCGAGCCCGCTCCCGGATACGCCCGCCGCCAGGGCCTGCCTCCCGCGATAGAAGGCCTGGAAGATCCGGCCCTGCTCGCCGGGCGGGATGCCGGGGCCGTGATCGCGCACGGTGATGCGCACGCCGTTCGCGCGCCCGGACCGGCCCGCCTCGGCGGAGAGGCCGATCCAGTGGCCGGCGGCGGCGTGGCGGGCGGAGTTCTGGATCAGGTTCTGCAGGGCGCGGCGCAGCGCGGCGCGGTCGCCGAGCACGATCGGTAGCGCGGGCGCGATCCGCAGCTCGACCTCGATGCCGGCGTCGGCGATGCTGCCCGCGCAGGCCTTGAGGGCCTCGTCGACGAGGCTCGCGGCCGCGATCGGCTCACGCGCGCGCCGCCGCTCGAAGGAGTCGATGCCCGCGAACTCGAGGACCTGCTCGATCATCTCGGCCAGGCGCCGGCCCTCGTCGCGGATCGTCGCGCCGTACACGCGCACCTCCGCCGGGTCGCGCACGAGGCCGTCGGCCAGGTTCTCCCCCGCCGAGCACACCACCGCCACCGGGGTGCGCAGCTCGTGCGAGACGCCGGCCACGAACTCCACGTGCTGCGCGGCCAGCCGCCGCGCGCGCTGGCTGGAGAGCGCGACCATGGCCGCGCTGGCCCCGAGGAGGAGCAGCGTGCCGAAGCTGATCACCAGGTTGCGATGGCGCGTGTGGGCGACGACCTGCTCGAGGGAGCCCGCGCGATGGGTGACGCCGACTTCCCAGACGCCGCGGTCCGCGGGCGGCGGACGGAAGCCGCGGCGCGCGTCGCGGGGCGGCCGATGGGCGAGGAAGGCGGGAAGGTCGGCGGCGCCGGCGCGGAACATCCCGCTGTCGAGCTGGTCGAAGCGCACCTCGAGGAGACCGGCGGTGGCGTCCGGCGCGGGGTGCAGGGCGTCGGCGGGATCGGACCGATACACGACGGTGCGCGGCTCCCGCCGCGTGGTCACCACGACGCAATAGTCGAACTCGCCCCCGCTCGCGAAATAGCGGCTGGCCAGGGCGGGAAGGAGGTCACGCTCGATGTAGCCGCGATCGAACTGCACGATGACGAAGCCGGCGCTGCGCGGACGGAAGAAGGCCTCGGCGGGGCGGGACTCCGGCGAGAAGATCGGA
>DASTLK010000638.1:0-10013 GCA_035715025.1 Vicinamibacteria bacterium | reverse complement strand
AGCCGGGGGCGGCCCCGAAGCCGGAACGCCTGGCGCCCATCGCCCTCATCCTCCGCTCGCGGACGAAGCGGCTGAGCTTCATCGGTCCCCTGCACACTCTCCTGGCCAGCACCGCGCTCGTCGCGGTCGCGCTGGGAACCCTGCTGAGCTACGCCATCGCGCGCACGGTGACGCGTCCGCTCCGCGCCATCACCGCCACCATGGGGGAGATGGCCGCCACCGGAGACCTGACGCGCAAGGCTCCCCTGCCCGCTCCGGGCAAATGGCAGGACGAGGACGCGCGCCTCCTCGCCAACAATTTCGCCGTCATGACCGAGGCCATCGCGGGGTTCCAGCGTGAAGCCGGCCAGCGGGAGCGGCTGGCCTCGCTCGGCCGCCTCTCGACCGTCATCGCGCACGAGATCCGGAATCCCCTGATGATCATCAAGACGGCCATTCGCACGCTGCGCCACCACGAGATCCCCGAGGTGGAGAGGGGAGAGGCCCTGCGCGACATCGACGGGGAAGTGGTGCGGCTCAACCGCCTCGTGGAGGACGTGCTCGACTTCGCGCGCCCGATCCAGTACGAGTACGCGTCCGTCGACCTCAATCAGATCTGCCGGGCCGCGGCGACCCGCGCCATGGCCGGCGAGCCGAGAAGGGAGGTGCGCCTGAAGCTGGATCCCGAGCTGCCCGGCGTCGTGACGGACGGCGACCGCCTGCAGGGCGTGCTCGTCAATCTCCTGACCAATGCGCGCCACGCCCTCGATGCGCGCCTCGTCGGCGGCCCCACGGGGAGCCGCCCCGAGGGTGGGGTCGACCTCGAGCTCGTCACGCAGCGCGGCACGCCCGGCCGCGTCGTGATCATCGTGCGCGATCGCGGCGTGGGCATCGAGGCCGAGAACCTGCCCCGGGTCTGGGAGCCCTACTTCACGACCCGCCGCGGGGGGACCGGCCTCGGGCTCGCCATCGCCCGGAACGTGGTGGACGGCCTGGGCGGCTGCATCGCCATCGAGAGCGGGCCCGGTGCCGGCACCGAGGTCCGCATCGAGCTGCCGGAGCGGCGGCCGGGCGCGCAGGTGCCTCGTCCGAACGAGCGCACGGCATGACCTCACGCGCCTCCATCCTGCTCGCGGACGACGAGGAGAAGATCCTCACTCCCTTGCGGCGCGCGCTGGAGCGCGAGGGCTACGACGTCGTGGCCACCACGCGCGGCCGGGAAGCGAGGCGCCTGCTCAACGAGCGGATCTTCGACGTCCTCGTCGTCGACAACCTGATGCCCGATCTCTCCGGGCTGGACCTCGTCCGCGACGTGACCGCCTCCATCCCCGAGGCCGACCGCCCGCAGATCGTGATGATGACCGCCCACGCCACCGTCGAGAGCGCCATCGCGGCCATGAAGCTGGGGGCGCGCGACTACCTCCAGAAGCCGTTCGAGGTGGACGAGCTGATCGTCGTCGTCGCCCACGCCGTCGAGCACCAGCGCCTGCGCACCCAGCACCGCTACCTGATCAGCGAGCGCGAGGAGGAGTTCGACCACTACGGCATCGTGGGGCGCAGCCGCGTGATCCAGGACGTGATCGCGAAGGCGGAGCGGGTCGCGGAGACCAAGAGCACCGTCCTCATCATGGGGGAGACGGGGACGGGCAAGGAGCTGCTGGCCCGGGCCATCCACGACCGGAGCGCCCAGCGGAACATGCCTCTCATCAAGGTGAACTGCGCGGCCATCCCGGACACGCTGCTCGAGTCCGAGCTGTTCGGCCACGTGCGCGGCGCGTTCACCGGCGCCGCCACCAACAAGAAGGGCAAGTTCGCCCTCGCCGACGGCGGCACGATCTTCCTCGACGAGATCGGGACCATGAGCCCTTCCCTCCAGGCCAAGCTCCTGCGCGTCCTCCAGGAGCGCGAGTTCGAGCCCCTGGGCGCGGAGCGCAGCCAGAAGGTGGACGTGCGCGTGATCGCCGCGACCAACCGAGACATCAAGCGGCTGGTCGAGGACGGACGGTTCCTGGAGGACCTCTTCTATCGCCTCAACGTGATTCCCCTCGTGCTTCCCCCTCTGCGCGAGCGTCGCGAGGACATCCCGGTGCTCGTCGAGCATTTCCTGCGCAAGCACGCCCATCGGAGCGGCCGCAAGATCGAGGAGATCCGCGAGGAGGCGCTGGCGCGGCTCAACGCGTACGACTGGCCGGGCAACGTCCGCGAGCTCGAGAACACGATCGAGCGCGCGGTCGTCCTCTCCGGCGGTCCCGTGATCGATGCGCGGGACATCACGATGCCGGGCGTCGCCGGCCCCGCGTCCGCCGGCCTCCCTTCGCAGGAGCTGCGCGCGAACGTCGAATGGGCCGAGCGCCAGAGCGTCCAGCAGGCGCTGGTGCGCGCGGGCGGGGTCAAGAAGGACGCGGCCACGCTGCTCGGGATCAGCCAGCGCGCGCTGAGCTACTACCTCGCGAAGTACCGGGTCGAAGAGTAGGCGCGCCCTTTACCCCCGCCGTAGAGATTTACGTATCCGGTAACTGCCGACGGCCGCCGGTGGACCGATCAAGTCGTTATAGATAAATCAGTTACGGTCGAGCCTCGTTTGGCACTGGCATTGCGTCTTCCCGCTGCCCGGGCGGCGCGTAGCCGCCCGTTTCCTGGAGATCCAATGCGCCTTCTTCGGCTTCCTCGCGTCGTCCTGATTCTCGCCGCGCTCGGTCCGAGCTGCGGAGGCGGCAGCTCGCCGTCGACGCCCGCCACGCCCACGACGACCACGACTCCGGCGCCCCCCGCCGCCACCGCCGACGTCGTCATCTCCATCCTGGGCGACCAGGGCGGCATGTCCTTCTCACCGGCCGGAGCGACGCTGCGCGTCGGGCAGACGGTGGCCTGGAAGAACAACGACACGGACGTCCATACCGCGACGGACAATGCCGGGCGATTCAATACCGGCACCCTGGCGCGCGGAGCCACGAGCGCGCCGATCGCCATGACCGCCGCCGGGTCCTTTCCGTACCACTGCGCCTTCCATCCCGGCATGGTCGGCACCCTGACCGTCAACCCGTAGGGAGGGCCGACTCGGTTGGGTGCGGAGGGGAGAGGGCGTCCGGCTTCGGGGGAGAGAGTGCTGTTTGCCTGCGCGACCGATGCCGGCCACGCGCAGATGGCGGCCGCCTTCTTCAACCTCCTCGCGGATCCGACCCGGGCCACGGCGCTGTCGGCGGGGATGGAGCCCGCCGACCGCGTCCACCCCGAAGTCGTCGCGGCCATGAAGGAAGTCGGCGTGGACCTCTCCGCCGCGCGGCCCACCCGCCTGACCACGGAGCTGATGCGGGGCGCATCCCTTCTGGTGACGATCGGGTGCGGAGAGGAGTGCCCCTATGTCCTCGGCTTGCGCACCGAGGACTGGCCGCTGGGCGATCCGGGGGGCCAGCCCCTGGAGCGCGTCCGCGAGATGCGTGACGACGTGGGGTTGATGGTCGCGCAGCTCGTCTCGACCTGGGGCTGGGTGCGCTCATCGCGGCCTTTGCCGCGAATCAGCCCGCGAGCTGACGGACGGCGCGGTCCGCCTCCAGGATGGAGGCGCGATGGTCCATGATTCCGCTGAGGTCGGAGTTCGCGAAGGCGATGCGGCCCACGGGACGAAGCCGTAGCACTTCGCCCGGCGCGGGCTGACGATCCTGGCCAAAGAAGAACCCGGGCTGCGGGCTCAGATAGGCGTGGCCCCAGCGATTGAGCACGAGGCCGGCCACGTCACGGTCGGCGTCGAACCCCGATCCGCCGAAGACCGCGGCGAGCTGCTCGCGGATGCGCCGCTCGTATTCGCGATACGGAGTGCTCAAGAGCTCGGCCCGGCCGCGCGCGACCTGCGCGGCCAGCGTCTGGCCTGGATAGGAGAAGAGGATCTTCAGGGTGAGGACGACGGGCGCGTCGGGGGAGAGGGTCGGAGCGACGTTGCCGAACGTGGCCACCCGCCGGAGCGCCACGTAGCTGCCGATGCCCTCGAACCAGCGGCACTCGTGGATGCCACGGTCGTAGAGGAAGCGCCAGTTGCGCACGGCGACGCTGGCCACGAGACAGGGCGCGCGGTGGAACTGGGCGTAGGCCGCCTGATGGGTGGGAGGAAGATCCTTGACGAGGTAACGTGAGGTCCAGCTCCCGCCCGCCATGACCACGGCGCGCGCCCGCACGCGATGGAGCTTTCCCCTCCGGCTGTAGACGACGTCCACCGCCTCCGCCGTCTCCGGCTTTCCCCGATGCGCCACCGAGACCACCGTGCAGCCGGTACGGATCCGCGCACGCTGTCCCGGGCGGTCGAGCGCGCCCAGGCGCACGCGGCCGCGGCTCACGTTCTCGCGGGTGTTGGGTCCGGGGATGGCGTCGGCGACGAGCGACTTCACGATGTGCCGGGCCACGCCGGTATTGCCCCCCGGAAACATCTGCACGCCCTTGTCGTACTGCCACGGGATGAGCACGTCGGCGGCGTAGTCCGCGTAGGCGGAGAGGACATCCGGGCCGATGCCCGATCCGCCGCCCGACACCGGCGAGAGGTAGGTCCGGACGGTCTCGCGACTGAGCCCGAACTCCTCCATGAGGTGCTGCTCGAGCGTCATGGCGTCGAGCCGCCTCGCGTCGGCGTCTCCGTGCTGCTTGGGCCTCGGGCTGGGGGCGGTCCGGGCGCTGAGGGCGAGGAGCTCCCGGCGGGCCGTCTCGGGGATCGGCGCATCCGCCAGCTTCGATCCCATCGGATCGACGACCAGCCGGCCGGGACTGAGCCCGAACTTGGGCCCGAAGTAGTAGGCGGAGGTCGGCCCTCCGCCGAAGTACGGCGTCGTGCCCACCGGCAGCTCGCGGGTCGGTCCCGCCCATTTCTGGTAGTCGAACGTGCTCGCCTCGATGCCGATGGAGGGGTAGAACTCGGCCAGGAACGTCCCCGGCAGGGGCGGGAAGAACATGGCGGAGGCCTGAGGCGCCACCAGGTGCTGGCCGCTCACCTCGAACTCGTTTCGTCGCGCCAGTCCGCCGAAGATCGGGTGATCCTCGAGGACCAGGCACGACCTGGCGGCTCCGGCGCGGCGCGAGAAGAAGAGCGCGGCGGCCAGGCCGCTGATCCCTCCGCCCACGACCACGCAGTCGAACGCTCCCGCGTCGCTGATCTCTCGCGCGGCCACGTGGTCGTACACGCCGTCCCGGATCTTGTGCCCCTCGGTGAGGACCGCGAGCGTGTTGCCGTTGGCGCGCGCGTAATCCCCGATGCCGCCGTAGCCGTCGAAGTCGGCGTCACCCGCGGCCAGGAGCTCCAGCGGAGAGGCCGCGCCCAGGAGGGCGGAGCCCGAGGCGAGGAGTGTCGCGTTCAGGAAGTCGCGGCGAGTGAAGGGCACAGGCATTCGGCGTGAGCATACGCGCCCAGACCCTGGCTCGCATCTTGCTCAACAGGGCACGGGGGGCGGCTCGTCCGCGTCTCCCTCAGGCGTCGTCGACGCCATGGAGGCACCCGAATGAAGAACTTACTCGCCAGTGGCGGGGTGGTCCTTGCACTGGGCCTGGCCGCGGTCGCCGGAGCCGCCGAGCCCGATCCCACAATGAAGGGATCCGTCGTCACCATCACGGGATGCGTGGCCGGCAGCGATTCCGACTCGTTCGTGCTGACGCACGTGCAGAAGGTGGCCCCGGACGGCACGCCGATCCCGAACGCGCCTCCCGCCCTGGGGGCCACGGGCATGGAGGGCGGCTCCGGCGAGGTGATCTACTGGCTCAGCAAGGACTCGGTCAAGAAGATGCGCGGACATGTCGGCCATCAGGTCGAGGTCACGGGCCCGATCACCGACGTGAGCATGGGAACGGTGAAGGTCCGTCAGGAGCCGGGCAGGGAAGGCCGCGACAACAAGGTCGAGGTCGACGCGCGGGGCAAGGAAGCCTCGGCGAAGACGGACCGGCCGGTGGAGCCGGGCCCGCCGCCGCCTCCGGGGACGAGGGTCGAAGAGAAGAAGACCCTGCCGACCTATCGGATCCAGGTCGAAACGGTCAGGATGGTCGCCGAGACCTGCCCGTAGAGTCGGCCGAGCGTCGTTCGCCGCAGGGACGGCGCGCGCGCGCCTGAGCGGCTGTCCCTGGAGGTGGCGCCGCATTCGGGATAGCCTGCCGCGGCTCGATGCGAAAGGCCGCGCGGATCTCGCTCCTCCTGGCTGCCGTCCTGGCCGCCGCCGGACTGACGCTGGCCCTGTGGCCGCGGCGGAAGATCGATCCCGCCGCGCTCCTTCCGAAGCGGCATTACGACGTGCGGATCCTGCGCGATACGTGGGGCGTCCCTCACGTCTTCGGCCGCACCGATCCGGACGTTGCGTACGGCCTGGCCTGGGCCCACGCGGAGGATGATTTCCAGACCATCCAGGGCGGACTGCTCGCGGCCCGAGGTCGGCTGGCCACCGTCCTCGGGCGGGAGGGCGCGCCCAACGACTACATGGTCCAGCTCCTCCGGATCCCCGAGGTGGTGGATGCCGGCTACGAGCGCGACCTTCGGCCGGAGACGCGTGCGCTCTGCGAGGCCTACGCGGAGGGCATCAACCATTACGCCGCCCTCCATCCGGACGAGGCGATGCCCGACCTCTATCCCGCGCGCGGGCGGGACCTGATCGCCGGCTTCGTCCACAAGACGCCGCTCTTCTTCGGCCTCGACCGCGTGCTGCGCGGCCTGCTCGAGACCGCGCCCTCGGCGGGGCCGCCGGCGACGCCTACGGGATCGAACACGTTCGCGGTGGCGCCGCGGCGATCCGCGGACGGCTTCACGCGCCTGGCCATCAACTCGCACCAGCCGTGGGCGGGTCCGGTCGCGTGGTACGAGGCGCACCTGCACAGCGAGACGGGGTGGGACGCCGTGGGCGGCTTGTTCCCGGGCGTGCCCCTGATCCTGCACGGCCACAACCGCAACCTCGGATGGGCGCACACCGTGAACAAGCCGGACCTCATCGACGTCTACGCCCTCGAGATGAACCCGGCGGATCCCCGCCAGTACAAGCTCGACGGCGCCTGGCGCGATCTCGAGGTCCGGACCGCGGCCATCCAGGTGAAGGTCCTCGGCCCGCTGTCCTGGACCGCCCATCGCGAGGTGCTGTGGTCCGTGTACGGGCCGGTCGTGCGCGGGCCGCGCGGCGTGTTCGCGATCCGGATCGCCGGCTACGGCGACGTCCGCCACATCGAGCAGTGGTACCGGATGAACAAGGCGTCTCGCTTCGACGAATGGCTCGACGCCATGCGCATGAACGCCCTGCCCATGTTCAACGTCGGCTATGCGGACCGCGAGGGACACATCTTCTACGTCTACAACGCCCGCCTGCCCCTGCGCTCCGAGGGCTACGACTGGTCCGGCATCGTGCCCGGCAACACCTCGCGCACGCTGTGGACGCAGTCGCTGCCCTTCGACCGCCTGCCCCAGGTCAGGGACCCGCCCTCCGGCTTCGTGCAGAACTGCAACAGCTCGCCGTTCCGGACGACGGTGGGGGAGGGCAACCCCGAGCCCTCGGCGTACTCGCCCGCCTTCGGTATCGAGACGCGGATGACGAACCGGTCCCTGCGTGCCCTCGAGCTCCTGGGCGCCGACGAGCAGATCACGCGCGAGGAATTCGAGCAGTACAAGTTCGACATCACGTACGCGAGCGCATCGGTGATGGCGGCCCGTATCGGCCGGCTCCTGGCCGCGCCCGTTCCGGCCGATCCCCTCACCCGCCAGGCCCTTGACCTCCTGCGGGGCTGGGACCGCGCGGCGACGGCGGACAGTCGGGCGGCGGCGCTTGCCGTGATGGCCCTCGCGCCCGCGGATGAGGCCGAAGCCGACCTGCCGCCGACCTCCGTGCTCGACGCGCGCCTGTCCGCGGCGGCGCGCCGGCTGCAGGCCCAGTTCGGCCGGATCGACGTGCCGTGGCACGACGTCCTGCGCCTCCGCCACGGGACGCTGGACGTCGGGCTCTTCGGCGGTCCAGATCTGCTCCACGCCGTCTACGGCCGGCCGGGAAGTGACGGCCGGATCGCGGGCCTCGCCGGTGACTCGTACATCCTGCTCGTGGAGTGGGACCCTCGAGGCCGCGTGTCGTCCCGCAGCATCCAGCCCTACGGCAGCGCCACCCTCGACGCCCACTCGCGCCACTACGCGGACCAGGCGCCGCTCTTCGCGGCCTGCCGGCTCAAGCCGGTCTGGATGGACGAGTCCGAGATCCGTGCCCACCTCGAGCGCGAGTATCGGCCCGGGGAACGGCGTTAGACGGTCAGCGCGACGAGACCATCAGGATCTCCGCAATCTCCTTCGTGCGGTTCTCCCAGAGGCGGGGGGCACGGGCGGGAAGGGTGACGGCGTCGCCGGCCTTCAGCGTGTTCTCCTCGTCCGCGAGGGTCAGGGTGACCTGGCCGCGTATGACGAAGGCGAACTCCTCGCGCGCCTGGTCGTGAGGGCGCTTTCCACTCTTTCCGCCCGGGCCGAAGACCGCGATCATCGGCTCGAGCTTGTGGCTCTGCTTCATGGGACCGAGGGCCTCGATGTGGGCGTCCGTCCACGTGCTGTCCAGTCGGTGGCGCTCCTCGATTCGGATGATCAACGGTTCTTCGCCGGTCTCGGCGGCGGCGAAGAACTCTCCCAGGGTGACCCCCAGCGTCTCCGCGATCTTGTGCAGCGAACCCAGCGACGGCGCGACCTGTCCGTTCTCGAGTTGGGAAATGAAGCTCGCGGAAAACCCGGTCTCCGCGGCGAAGGCGCGCACCGACACGCGCCGGTCGGAGCGGAGACGGCGGATGTGTTCCCCGATGACGTGCGGATCGACGACGGTGCTCATGGCGGATCCGATGACCTCCGTGCCTTGGCGGGCCTCTCGACCGGCGCTGACCGGCCAGTGTAACCACAGTCCAGAGGTAAAGGCCGGATTGACATCCGTTCAGTCACGCTAAACTTATATTTTACAATGAGTTAAGTCTTGACTCGGAGGCCGCGCCGACCCCATAATGCGCCCCCATGAACCGGCACCTTACCCACGTCCTGTACGTCACCCTCGTCGCCTGCGCCGTGACGGTGGTCGCTTGCGGCTCTGATTCGCGGACGCCGACGGCGGCGGCTACGCCCGCTCCGGTCGCGACACCGGCCCCTGTTCCCGCGGCCACGCCGCAAGCCTTCGTCTGCCCCCTGGCCGCGATGAAGGACCTCCACAACCAGTGTCCGAAGCTCGAGCCGCAACTCCTCGGCTACGTGAACAACGCGATCGACGCGGTGCTCCGCAGGAATCCCGAGCTCTTCGACTTCAACGACGCGCGCGGGGAGAGCGTCAAGGTGCTCGACCGCCAGAAGTATCAGACGGCGGTGGTGGCCGCGATCAACGCGCAGGGCGGCGTCTGTGCGATCGACAACAACGAGGAAGTGGCGGTCAAGGTGACCAATGACTTCAACGAGCAGTTCAACATCTGGACCTCGGCGGGCTACACACGCCGGTCCTACATCACGACCTGTTTCCCCGCGCAGTTCTAGGAAATTCTCGCCATCCGTTGCCGGTACCGGTCAGGAGGCTGTTCGATGAAGAGTCGTCTGTTCACCCTCGCCGTCATGGCGGGGGCCGTTCTCGCGGCCTTTTCCAGTTGCGGCGGAAACAAGACGTCGTCGACCCCGACCCAGGTGGCGACGCCGACGCCGGCTCCCCAGGCCGTGCACACGGACCTCGGGGGAACCAACTTCACCGTTCGCGCGGGCCGTTCCAGCTTCACGAACGTCGACTTCCCACCCGCCGGCACTCTCGACGTCACCACGAATTGGCCGGGTGACGACAACATCGACGTCTACGCGACCGACGCGAGCTGTCCCGGGTTCGACTCCGTCACCTCCGGCGCCTGTCCGATACTGGCCAAGGCGGCGAGCCTCACGGCCAAACCGGAGCGGATCACTTTCGCCACGCAGGCGGGGAAGATCTACACGATCTGGATCGTGAACCTCGGCACCACGACCGAGGCCGTCAACCTGGAGTTCGGCATCACGACGGCCGGACCGATCCCGCAGCCGGTGGCGGCGACACCGGCGCCCGGGTCCT
>DASTLK010000637.1:0-2633 GCA_035715025.1 Vicinamibacteria bacterium | reverse complement strand
CGTACCACAAGCCCGTGTTCGCTTCGGGCAAGACCCTCCTTCTCTATTGCGCCAGCGCGGGCCGTTCGGCCCTCGCCGCCCGGACGCTCGAGGAGATGGGACTCGAGAAGGTCGCCCACGTCGCGGGCGGATTCAGGGCCTGGCTGGCCGCGAACGGTCCGGCGGAGAAGGAGCCGTCGCGGCCGGTCTAGGTCCGGTCATCGCGTCCCGCCGTGGCAAGCCCATCCGCCGGACCAGATCCGCGAAACGCGGATCTGCGCGCAGGGCTGCCGCGCGCGCCGGGGGCGGATGCAGCCCGACCGGCGTGTCCATGATCTGTATCGAGATGAGGACCTGATCTCTGGCCTCATAGGCCTTCTCCAGCCACGCAAAGGCGGCGTCCTTCTCGCCCAGCGTGGCGTGTACGAAGGCGGGAAAGACGGGAGACACCCACCGCCGCGCCGACTCCTCCTTCAGCTTTGCGAGCTCGCGGCGGGCCTGGTCCGGGTGGCCGCTCTCCGCCGACACGATGGCGAGGCTGGCGAGCAGCGCGGGATCGTCCGGTTGCAGGGCGCGGGCGCGCTCGAGCTGCTTCCAGCCGAGATCGGCATGTCCGTGCTCCAGGAGAAACAGCGCAAACGGCAGTTGGGACCGGAAGTGATTGGGGTCGAGCTCGATCGTCCGGTTCCACTGGGCGAGGGCCGCCTCGTCCTGGCCAGTGGCGTCGAGGACCCGGGCCACGGCATGGTTCACCGTGACGTCGAGCGGGTCCAGCTCGAACGCCCGCCGCCTCTGGGCGAGGCTCTCCTCGAAGCGACCGAGCGCATAGAGGTACCAGCTGTACGACTGGTAGACGACGATGGCATTCGGGTCGATCTCGATGGCGCGCCGGTATTCGCGCTCCGCACCGTCCCAGTCCCACTCGTACGCAAGCGCAGAGGCCAGCACCGCGCGCGCCTCGCCGAGGCCGGGGTCCAGCTCCAGGGCTTTCAGCGCTGCGGCCTTCATCTCGACTTGTCCGCGGCCGGGAGGGATGTCGCTGAAGATGAGCCGAGGACCGTAGGTCGTCGCCAGACCCTCATGCGCGAGAGCGAAGTCCGGATCCTTGGCGATGGCGGTCTGGAAGTATCCGATCGCTTTCTCGAGCGACTGCGGCGAGCGCTGCCTCCAGTGGTGGCGGCCGAGCAAGTAGGCGTCGTACGCCTCCGGATTCACCGACCGCGTGCGCGCCGGCCGCTGGGCGCTGGCGCTGTCGCTCGTGACCGTGATGCGGACCTCCTTGGCGATCGCGCGCGACACCTCGTCCTGGAGCGCGAGCACGTCCTCCAGGCCGCGCTCGTAGCTGTGCGCCCAGAGGTGGCGGTCGGTCGGAGCGTGGATGAGCTGCGCCGTGATGCGCACGCGCCCGGCCGATCGCATCACCGAGCCTTCCACCACGCCTTCCACGCCCAGCTCGCGCGCGATCTCGGGCAGCGGCTTGGCGCTGCCCTTGAAGCGCATCACGGACTGCCGCGAGATCACACGCAGCTCCGGCCAGGAGCCGAGGTTGGTGATGAGCGCTTCCGTCATGCCGTCGCTGAAGTAGTCCTGCGAGGGGTCCCCGGTCAGGTTGGCCAGGGGCAGCACGGCCAGCGACTTTATGGGGATGCCGCTGGCGGGCGCGGCACGGCGCAGGAGCGCGGGCGCGAAAAAGGTCAATGCCGCCGTCAGCGCCGCGGCGGAAAAGGCCGCCCCCAGCCACATCGCGCGACGATTCCGCGGCATCGGCGGCGGCGAAACTTCCGCCGCCGGCGGCGCGACGGGCTCCGGCACGCCCACCGGGGCGATGAACCGGTAGCCCCGCCGCTCCAGCGTCTCGATGAAGCGCGGGTTGTCGGCCTCGTCTCCCAGTGCCGCGCGCAGCCGGTTGATGGCGCGGTTCAGCCCGTTGTCGAAGTCGACGAAGGTCTCATCGGGCCAGAGCCGCTGCCGGAGCGCCTCGCGAGTCACGGGCTCCCCGCGCGCGTCGAGCAGGGCCTCCAGGATCCGCAGCGGCTGCTCCTGCAGACGCACGCGCAGGCCTTCCTTGCGGAGCTCGCCGGAGAGCCGGTCCAGCTCGAAAACGCCGAACCGGAGGACGCGCAGGCCCATGGGAGTCGGAAGGCCAGAGCCTAGCACCACGGCGAGTCAAGGCATAGGGGCGACAGGCGGCGCGGATCAGGCGCGGGATCCGGCCTTCCATCTCGAACAACTGCACAGGGTTGCCGAGAGAGACAGATTCCACCCGCAGAGCAGCCAGCGGCCATGGCGCACTGCGGTCGAGCCCCTTAGCTTGCCCACCGTGAGGAGGGGTGCCATGAAGACGATTCTCGCGTGCATGATCGCATTCCTGTTGGCGGCAGTGGTGGATGATCGTTACCTCGGCGCGACGGCCGCGGCGGATGCGTTGCCCGCCACGTCAACAGGATCCGCGGTGCTCGACGATTGGGGCAACCGGTTCACTTCGCTCGGAGCCTCGGTCCCCGAGAACTCGCTGCGCACACAGGTCCGCACCACGATTGCACAGCTGGCGATGTTCGACGCCGTGAACGCAGTCCTCGAAGGATCGTATCGACCCTTTGCCTCGAAGCCGGCTTCGGCGCCCGGTGCGTCACCCGAAGCGGCGGCCATCCGTG
>DASTLK010000636.1:0-1751 GCA_035715025.1 Vicinamibacteria bacterium | reverse complement strand
CGTAGCTCACGACCTCCGTCTCGAGGCCGGCCTCGAGACGGAGGTCGTGAGCTACGAGGTCCTCCTCTCCTCGCCCCGCCGCGTCGAGGTGGAGCTGGTGGCGCCTCGTCCCGCCCGCCTGGCCCGCCCCGAGGCCGCGCTGCCGGAGGACCCCGGCAGCCGCGAGCCATCCCTCGCCCTGCCCTGGCACGCGTACGCGCAGAGCGGGGAGGTGACGGCCGACGTCGTCTACGTCAGCCACGGCCGCGCCGAGGACTACGACACGCTCGCGCGGCTCGGCATCGACGTGCGCGGCAAGATCGCGCTGGCCCGGTACTTCGGCGGCTACCGCGGCGGCAAGAGCCTGGAGGCGGAGCGCCGCGGGGTGGCCGCCCTCATCACCTATTCCGATCCCGCGGACGACGGGTATGTCCAGGGAGACGTCTATCCGAAGGGACCGTGGGGGCCGGAGAGTCACTTCCAGCGCGGGGCGAACGTGTACGACTTCATCGTACCCGGCGATCCCCTGACTCCCGGCTGGGCCTCGGTGGCGGGGGCGCGGCGCATTCCCGAATCCGAGTCCACGATCCTTCCCAAGATCCCGAGCCTGCCTCTCTCCTTCCAGGATGCGCGCGAGATCCTGCAAGCGCTGGGCGGACCGGTGCGCCCCGAGCTCTCCTGGCAAGGCGGGGGGCCCTTCACGTACCACGTCGGGCCGGGTCCGGCGCGGCTGCACGTCGCCCTCGACATCCCGCGCGAGGTGCGCACCATCCGCAACGTGATCGCGCGCCTGCCCGGGGCCGATCCCGATCCGGCGGTGGCCTCGCAGATCGTGCTGCTCTCCAACCATCACGACGCCTGGACGTACGGAGGAGTGGACCCCTCCTCGGGCACGACCACCGCGCTCGAGCTGGCCCGCGCCCTCGGCGCGCTCGCGCAACGCGGGATGCGGCCGCGGCGCACCATCGTCTTCGGCATCTGGGACGCGGAGGAGTTCACGCTGACCGGCTCCACGGAATGGGGCGAGGAGCACGCGGAGGAGCTGAGCGCGAAAGCGGTGGCCTGCCTCAACGTGGACGCGTCCACCTCCGGCGATCGCTTCAGCATCAGCGCCGTGCCCTCGCTGCGCCGCTTCTTCTACGAGGTCGCGCGCCGCATCCCGGATCCCAAGGGACGAGGGTCCGTCTACGACGTCTGGCGCGCGGGCGATTCCTCCAACATTCGCGGATACGGCGTGGTGGCGGGGGAGACGACCGCGGAGCCCCGCGTCGCCATCCTCGGCAGCGGCAGCGACTACACCGTCTTCTTCAATCACCTCGGCGTGCCCTCCGCCGATTTCCTCTTCGACGGACCGTACGGCGTGTACCACTCGATCTACGACTCGCACGAGTGGATGCGCCGGCAGGGCGATCCCGGCTTCCGGTACCACGCGGCCATGGCCGGGCTGTGGGGAGTGGCCGCGCTGCGGCTCGCCAACGCGGACGTGCTTCCGTTCGATTACTCCGCCTACGGCCGTGACCTCGTCGTCTACCTCGACGACGTCGAGGCCTTGGCGCGGCGAGGCGGGCTGGTCGTCGACCTGGGGCCGGCGCGGCATCAGGCGCGCCGCCTGGCCGCCCTCGCCCCGCTCCGGACGGACGGCGGCGCGGACGATCGCCGCCGGCGCAACGAGGCGCTGCTCCTGGCCGAGCGCGACCTGACGCGCGCGGAGGGGCTGGCGGGACGGCCCTGGTTCCACCACCTGGTCTACGCGCCGCTGCCGAGCTACGCCG
>DASTLK010000635.1:0-6349 GCA_035715025.1 Vicinamibacteria bacterium | reverse complement strand
CTTGGTGAGGTTGACGTAGGGGATCGCGCCCGCCTGCGTCTCCGCGAAGAACTCCCGCCAGGTGCGGATGTCCTGGACGAGGTGGCTGGCCGCTTGCGTGTGCCAGAACACGGTGAGCAGCAAGGTGATGGTGACGGCGCGCACGACCGCCGTGATCAGCAAGGCCGTCCAGAGACCCGGTGGGTTGGTTTTCGCGGTCGGCTCGCCCATGCGCGCGTGCATACCTATCCCATCGCGGGCCGTCGCGCCATGGCCTGCTCGCGGGAATAGCGAGCCGTTCACCGTCGTTGGAGACGGCATGGAGTTGAAGATGCTGCGGTCGGGCGCCTTTCCCTCATTGCTGTTGGTGGCCCTGATGGGGTGCGGCGGCTCGTCGCCCCTGGCCCCGACACCGCCCGCGACACCGGCGCCCACTCCGAACCCGGCCGCGGTCGCGCGCTACCGCGTCACCTTCGACGCCTCCTGGAGCGCTCTGTCCCATCCGACCGACATCCCGCGCAATCCCCACTTCTCGCGCTTGATCGGCGGCACGCACAAGTCCACCGTGAGCTTCTGGGAGGCCGGCGGCCGGGCCAGCGAAGGGATCCGGTTGATGGCCGAGCAAGGGCGCACCACGCCCCTCGACACCGAAGTCGAGGCCGCCATCGGCGCCGGTCAGGCCCAGCGCGTGCTGGTGGGGGACGGCATCGACCGCTCGCCGGACCGCGTCAGCCTCGAATTCGAGATCAGCCGCGACTTCTCCCTGGTCACACTCGTCTCGATGCTCGCGCCCAGCCCCGATTGGTTCGTGGGCGTGTCCGGGCTCAGCCTCATCGAGAACGGCGACTGGGTGGCGGAGAAGGTCGTCGTGCTGCAACCCTGGGACGCGGGCACGGACAGCGGTGAGACGTTCGGCTCCGCGGATCTCCGGACCGCCCCCCCGGAGCCGATCCATTTGATCGGCACCGGGCCGCTGCTCGTCGGCGCCTCCGTGCCCCCCGTCGGGACGTTCACGTTTCGCCGCCTGAACTAGGGCGGCTATTTCCCCGTCTTCGTCCAGTCCACGAGGCCCGAGCGCGTGGCGGGCTGGCAGTGGGGACAGAAGTACGCGTCCATCCCGCGCACGCCCGCCTTCCGCACCTTCGCCCCGCAGCGAGGGCACACGTCGCGCAGTCGGACCTTGAGGAAATCACGGACCTTCACGTCGATCGGCTCGCCGCGGCGGGCGACCTCGGCGACCGCCTCGCGCATCACCTTGACGATCGCGTCGTGCAGCCGGACGGCGTCGTCGTGGGACAGGGAACGGCAGAAGGTCTTCGGATGGAGCCTGGCCTCGAACAGGATCTCGTCGGCGTACGCGTTCCCGATGCTGTCCAGCGCGCGTTTGTCCAGCAGGAGGACCCGGACCTGGTCGCGCCGCTTCTTGAGCAGGCTCACGAACCGCTCACGCGTGAACTCGGGAGCGAGCACGTCGACGCCGCCGGCCTGGTCCATGCCCGCGGCCGCCTTCCAGTCGCCCTTGGCCAGGAGATACGCCTTGCCCATTTTCTTTTCGTCGCGATAACGGAGGTCGGACATTGAGCTGGGGGGTGCTTCCGGCGCACCCCCCAGACCCCCCCGCGGCTCCGGCGACGTGAAGTCACCTTCGCCGCGCGGTCCGCGGCTGGTGGCTTCTGGTGGCCCGAAGGTCAGGGCGAAGACCAGGTCGCGCTCCTCCTTTTCGTCCGGGGCGGCCAGGCGGAAGCGGCCGGCCAGCATCGGGTTCACGGCCAGGTCGAGGTCCTCGAAGCGGAAGACCAGGAAATGCGCATGCCGGATCACGTCGTCGAGGCGCCGCCCCAGGAGCAGGGAGAGGTTTCCCCGCACCGCGAACCGCATCACGATGGGCTCGCGCAATCGCTCCGCGACCACGCGCCGGCCGGCCAGCGCTTCCTTGAGGCGGGCCTGGATGTAGAGGAGATCGGGCAGTTCGGGCATCTCTCGCGATGATCGGCCCACAGCGGACGCGCGCGCAAGCACCGGCCGCGAGCGGGGGCGCGGTATGCTTGGCACGATGACGCCGCCCCTTCAACCATTCGGAGCCCCGGATCTCGTTCTGATGACGCGGGTCGTCGACTTCGCGGCGCTCAAACATCGCGGTCAGCGACGAAAGGGTGCGGCGGAGGAGCCCTACTTCAACCATCTGGCCGAGGTCGCGTTCCTCGTGGCCCAGGCCACCGAGGGGCGCGATCCGATCGTGGTCCTCGGGGCGCTGCTGCACGACACGATCGAGGACACGCGGACGACCGCCGACGAGCTCGAGGCCGAGTTCGGCGCGGAAGTGGCCCTCCTCGTGACCGAGGTGACGGACGACAAGCGGCTGCCCAAGGCGGAGCGCAAGCAGCTACAGGTCGAGAACGCGCCCTACAAGTCCGATCGCGCGAAGCTGATCAAGATGGCGGACAAGATCAGCAACCTGCGCGGGATCACGCACAGCCCGCCGGTCCATTGGGACTTCGAGCGAAAACAGGAGTACTTCGCGTGGGCCGCCCGCGTCGTGGACGGGTGCCGCGGCGTCAACCCCTGGCTGGAGAGGATCTTCGATCGAACACATCGCGACGGCCTGGCCCGCCTCGCCGCCGACGAATAGGTTCTCGATCGCGGGGCGCGCTTCAGGCGCGGCCGGCGCCGATCTCCTTGACCTCTTCCCGCGCGTCCACTTCGTAGCGGATGAACTGGAGGCGCGACGAGAGCTCGGGCACGTCGAGGCCGGTGGCGGCGCCGCGGGAGAGGTCGAGGCGGAGCTGTTTGAGCTGGTGCTCGGCCACTTCGCGCCGCACGCGCAAGCGCTCCAAGACTCGGACCGCCTTGGCGATGGCTTCCTCGCGCCCCTGGACGACTTCGAGCTGCCGCTCGAAGAGGCGGCGGTCCTGCTCGAGGTCCGCGCGCTCCAGGCGGGCGCGGGCGTCCACGACCGCGGCGGTCAGGGCGGCCCGCTCGCGATCGGAAGTCTGCTCCTCGAGGTCGGCCTGGCGCGCGGCCAGCTCCGCCGTGAGCTTGAGGATCCCGTCCACCTCGGCGATCAGGCGCGCGGCGTCCGCGCCGCCCTGCTGTGCGATCAATGTGCGCACACGCGCGGCCTCCTGCTCCATCGCCGACGGGACGCGGGCCGCGAGCGCGGGCGGCGGTGCCTCGCCCGCAGGGGAGACGGCGCCGGCAATCGCGGGATCCGTGGCGGCACGACGGTTCTGCAGGAGGGTCAAGCCCGCGGGGATGGCGCTCGCCGCCTGCACGGCCAGCACGGCGCCCCAGATGGCCAGCCAGAAGGGGAAGTGGCCCTGGGTCGCGTACATCACCACGGAGGTGATGAAGAAACCCGTGAAGTGCCCGCCCACCGCGCGCAGCACACGCATCCGGGCCGCGTCCCGCGGGTCGGTGAGGGTCGGCACTTCGCGCCGGTACACCTTGCTCTCGAAGAGGGGCTGCCACTGCTCCTCGTCGTCACGGCGGACCAGCTCGACGCCGGTGAGCTTGCCGCGCCGGATGAGATGCGCCAGCTCGCCTTCGTCGTAGGCGCGGACGCGGCGCCGGGTCTGCACGTGATAGACCGGAGGAGAGGACGGCGCCGGCGTGCGCGCGGGCACCACCTCGGCGGAGATGGCGGGCGACGTCTCCGCGACGGCGCGAGGCCTTTCCGAGAGCGAGCCCGATCGAGATCGTCCCGCGAGCGCGGCCAGCTCCGCCGCCAGCTCGTCCGTCTTCTTGAAGCGGCGCTCCGGGTCCTTCTGCAGGCACCGCGAGACCAGTCCCTCCAGCCCAGACGGGACGTCGCCGCGCAGCCGGCCGAGCGGTTCCGGCTCCCGCTCGATGACCGCGGCCAGGACCTGCGCCGGCGTGTCGCGGCGGAAGGCGGCATGCCCGGTGGCCATCTCGTAGAGGATCAGGCCGAGCGAGAACTGGTCGGTGCGATGGTCGACGGTGCGTCCGCTCGCCTGCTCCGGCGACATGTATTCGAGGGTGCCCACGAGCATTCCGGCCTGAGTCCCCTGCCGCGACAACGTCTCCCGCGTGTCCACGAGATCGCCGAGGGGGGCGACCACGAGCTTGGCCAGCCCGAAGTCGAGGATCTTCAGCAGCCCTTCCGGCGTGACCATCAGGTTCTCGGGCTTGAGGTCCCGATGGACGATGCCGGCGCGATGCGCCTTGGCCAGGCCGTCCGCGAGCTGGGTACCCAGGTCGAGGACCTCGCCGAGGGGCAGGGGGCCGGGGCGAAGCCGACGCCGCAGCGTCTCGCCTTCGACGCACTCCATCACGACGTAGTGCGCGCCCGGCACGTCCGCCGCCTCACCCACGTCGTAGATGTGGACGATGTTCGGGTGGTTGAGGGCGGAGGCGGCGCGCGCCTCGCGGTCCAGGCGCTGGAGGAGGTGCGGGTCGGCGCCGGAGCGGAGGACCTTGATGGCGACCGTCCGGCCGAGCCGCGTGTCACGGGCTCGGTAGACCTCGCCCATGCCGCCCGCTCCCAGGCGATCGATGACTTCGTAGGAGCCGATGCGGGCTCCGGAAGCGAGGGCGTCCTCCAAGGTCTTGGCTCCGCGGCAGCGTACCACGCCCGCGCGTGGGCGGCCGGCCGGTCCGGCGTCAGTCCGCGGGCTGTGGCGTCGGTGATGCGGATCCCGGTGACGGGGCGATCGTTTCCGCGCGCCGGCGCCGAGGCCACCGGAACCATCCCCGCACCGCCGCCGGCCGGAGGTCGTCCAGGTAGGTGTAGACGACGGGCACCACGATCAGGGTCAGCAGGGTGGAGGTGATGAGTCCCCCGATGACGGCGCGCGCCATGGGTGCGCGCATCTCCGCGCCGGCGCCGATGGCGAAGGCCAGGGGCAGCATGCCGAAGATCATGGCCAGCGTCGTCATGACGATCGGACGCAGGCGGGTGGAGCCGGCGTGGATGAGCGCGTCGCGGCGGCTTCGCCCCTGGGCGCGGGACTGGTTCGTGAAGTCCACGAGCAGGATCGCGTTCTTGGTCACCAGGCCCATGAGCATGATGAGGCCGATCATGCTCATGATGTTCAGCGTGTCGTGGGTGGCGAGGAGGGCGAGGGCGACGCCGACGAGCGAGAGCGGCAGCGACAGCATGATCGCGAGCGGATGGACGAACGAGCCGAACTGCGAGGCCAGGATCAGGTAGATGAACACGACGGCCAGGAAGAGGGCCTGGAACATGTTGTTGAACATGTCCTTCAGCTCCTCCGCATCGCCGCCGTGCACCACGTCGTACCCGGGCTCGAGAGAGAGAGCGGCCGCCGCCGTCTCGATGTCCGCGCTGATCTCACCCAGGCTGCGCCCGTCGGGGTTCGCGGAGATGCGCACTTCGCGCTGCAGGTCCTTGCGGCGGATGGTCGAAGGGCCGGTGCCCACGTCGGCCGCGGCCACTTCGCGCAGCATGACCTGCGTCTTCTCCCCATCCTTGCCCGTGGGATCGTCGCGGTCGCTGGGAACGGTCAGGGCCAGCAGGTCGTCCGCGTATCGGCGCTGATCGGGTCGCAGGCGCACGCGCACATCGTGGCTGTCGCCGGCCGCGTCCTCGACGCG
Organism: Vicinamibacteria bacterium; assembly: GCA_035715025.1. GTDB lineage: Bacteria > Acidobacteriota > Vicinamibacteria > Fen-336 > Fen-336 > AA29. The sequence goes on along the minus strand of DASTLK010000635.1, from coordinate 796 downwards.
CGTGGCCACCTCGCCGGCGACGGCCGCCCGCAGCGTGGTCGCGACCTGTCCCGCGCCCAGGCCGAGATCGCTGGCCCTCCCGCGGTCCACCCGCACCTTGAGCTCCGGCTTGCTCTTCTCCAGGCTGGACTCGATGTCGGCCACGCCCGGGATCTTCTTCATGGAGGCGACGAGGTCCTTCGAGATGCGGTCCAGCTCGTCCACCTCGGGTCCGCGCACGCTGATCTGGATCGGCTTCTGACCGAAGGGCCCGGCCTCGAACAGGCCGAAGGTCATGCCCGGCACTTCCTCGATGACGCGCCGCGCGTCGCCGAGCACCGTGCTGAAGCGCTTGCGCCGCGTGGATTCCTTCAGCTTCACGTAGGTCGTGCCCTCGGTGACGGGCCGGTACTGCGAGCCGGCCTCGCCGATCGTCGTGTAGGTGTACTCGACGTCCGGCAGCGACTTGAGGCGGCGCACGACCTCGCGTGTGCGCTCCGCCGTCTCGCGCAGGGTGGCGCCGGGCGTGGACTTGAATGCCACCTGGTACTCGCCGCGGTTGAAGTCGGGCATGAAGTCGCCGCCCAGGATGGCCAGGATGGGGAAGCTGGCCACGAAGGCCACCAGGGCCATGCCCATCACGGCCAGGCGGTGGTTCAGGGACCAGCCCAGGAGGCGCTCGTAGCGCACGTGCAGCGCGTCGAAGCGCTGGTTGAAGCGGTGCAGCAGGCCCTTCAGGCCGCGCGGCGGGACCGTGCCCGCGTGCCCTTCGTGCTCGACGTCCGGATCGACCCAGCGCGAAGAGAGCATCGGGTCG
>DASTLK010000634.1:0-3524 GCA_035715025.1 Vicinamibacteria bacterium | reverse complement strand
AGAGGCGGGGGCGGGAGGATTCCGTGACGAAGGACACCCAAGCGGGCGAGAAGGGCTCGCGGGTCGATCGGCTCCGCACCTTGTGGCCCGAGCTGCGCGCGCTGGTCGCGCCCCGGCGCGGCCTGCTCCTGCTCGGCCTCGCCCTCATCGCGATCAATCGCGTGGCCGGCCTGGTCCTGCCCGCGTCGACCCGGTACGTCATCGACGACGTGGTGGGGAAGCGGCGCGTCGACCTCCTCCTCCCCCTCCTCGGCGCGGTGGTGGGCGCCACCGCGCTGCAGGCGGTCACCTCGTTCGCCCTCACCCAGACCCTGTCCAAGGCGGCGCAGAAGCTCATCGCGGACCTGCGGCGCCGGGTGCAGGCCCACATCGGCCGGCTGCCCGTCGCCTTCTACGACGCGAACAAGACCGGCGTTCTCGTCTCGCGGATCATGAGCGACGTCGAAGGCGTACGGAACCTCGTCGGCACCGGTCTCGTCGAGTTCGTGGGGGGGGTGCTCGCGGCCTCCGTCGCCCTCGTCCTCATGCTGCGCATCAGCCCGGCCATGACGGGTCTGACCCTCGTCACGTCGCTGACATTCGCGTTCGTGCTCTTCCGCGCCTTCGCCACCATGCGGCCGATCTTTCGCGAGCGCTCGAAGATCCAGGGCGAGGTCACGGGGCGCCTCACCGAGTCGCTGGGCGGCGTCCGCGTGATCAAGGGCTATCACGCGGAGTCGCGCGAGGAAGCCGTCTTCTCCGGCGGCGTGGCCAGGCTGCTCGAGAACATCATGAAGACGCTCACCGCGACGTCGGTGCTGAGCCTGGCCTCGACCCTGCTGCTCGGCATCGTGGGCGCGGCCGTCCTCTACGTCGGCACGCGCCAGATCCTGGCCGGCTCGCTCACCGTCGGGGGGCTGTTCACCTACACCATGCTCCTCGGGTTCCTGATCGCGCCCGTCTTCCAGGTGGTGGCCATCGGCACCCAGCTCACGGAGGCCCTGGCCGGGATGGAGCGGACGCAGGAGATCCTCCAGGAGCGTCCGGAAGACGTGGATCCGCGGCGGACGGTGGTGCTGGGCCGCATCGACGGCCGCGTGGCCTTCGAGGAGGTGACGTTCTCCTACGACGGCGTGCGCGAGGTGCTGGGCGGCGTCTCCTTCCGATCGGAGCCGGGCACTGCGACCGCCCTCGTCGGCCCCTCCGGCTCCGGCAAGTCGACCATCATCGGCCTCATCGCCGCGTTCCACACCCCCGTGCGCGGCGTGGTCACCGTCGACGGCGTCGATCTCTCCACCGTGCGCCTCGACTCCTACCGGCGCCAGCTCGGCGTCGTCCTGCAGGACACGTTCCTGTTCGACGGGACGATTCGTGAGAACGTCGCCTTCTCGCGCCCGGAGGCCAGCGACGAAGACGTGCTGCGCGCGTGCCGGCTCGCCCGCGTCGACGAGTTCGCGGAGCAGTTCGAGAAGGGGTACGAGACGATCGTGGGCGAGCGCGGAGTCAAGCTCTCGGGCGGCCAGCGCCAGCGCGTCTCGATCGCGCGCGCCATCCTGGCCGACCCGCGCATCCTGATCCTGGACGAGGCGACCTCCAGCCTCGACTCGGAGTCCGAAGCGCTCATCCAGGAGGGCCTCGCGCACCTGATGCGCGGGCGCACCACGTTCGTGATCGCGCACCGCCTCTCCACCATCCGCCGCGCGGAGCAGATCCTGGTCGTCGAAGCGGGCCGCGTGGTCGAGCGCGGGACGCACGGGTCCCTCTACGCGGCGCGCGGCCGCTACTACGACATGTACACGCGGCAGCACGGCGTGGAGTCCAACCTGTTCCTCGCCCCCGGTGAAGGGGACAAGGTCCCGGCCGCCGCGGAAGAAGAGGCAAAGGCGGAAGGGACGGGGCTCGCCAATCCGCTGCGCCTGCTCGGGAGCTGAGCCTGTATTAGAATCGCCGCCCTCGCGCCGGCGGGCCTACGAACCCTGGGAGGAGGCGCCAATGCCCTCGACTCGCCGCTCGCTCTCGCGATTTCTGATCGCCCTCGCTTTCGCCTTTCTTCCCGCCTGCCATCACAGCAGCCCCGCGGCCCCGGAAGCGGCGGCTCCGACGCCGGCCCCGCCCGCCCCCGCCCGCGCGCTCGGCTGCGGCCTGCCCCCCGGTGGCGGATCGGGCGAGGATTGCCCGCAGGAATCGCCCAGCTTCATGGCCGAGGTCGAGCAGGCCATCGACCTCGCGATCTTCGAGCATCCCGAGATGATCAACACCCAGCGCGCGCGCGGCTGCGCGAACTGCTACCAGGTGCTCGACACCCACAACTTCCCCGAGGAAGTCGCACGCAACATGGAGAAGAGGGGCTACTGCACGAAGTACGACGGCGAGGAGCTTGCGGTGAAGAGCACGAACCGCTTCAACGACCAGTACGACATCCTTCTCTCCGAGGGCTACATCCGGCGCGAGACCACCGGCGCCTACCGCGCCACCTGCTATCCCGCCTGGTTCTAGGCCCGTCTCCCCTGGTTCGGAGACCTCCCCCGCGGCTATAGTCCGCGCGATGGCCGCGCCGACCGTCTCCCCGCCTCCCCTGGCCCGGCCCACCCGCCACATCGCCGGCCTGCTCGAATGGCCGCAACAGGTGACCACCGCCGAGCGGCGGTCGCTCGTCGCGGGCGGGCTGGGCTGGATGCTCGACGCGATGGACGTGATGCTCTACTCGATGGTGCTCGCGCACCTCATGCGCGACCTCGGGATGAGCAAGGCGGAGGGCGGGCTCCTGAACTCCCTGACCCTGCTCGCCTCCGCCATGGGCGGGCTCGCCTTCGGCTTCCTGGCCGACCGCGTCGGCCGCACGCGCGCCCTGATGGCCTCGATCCTGGTCTACTCCGTGGCCAGCGGCGCCTGCGGCCTCTCGCAGACCATCGTCCAGCTCGCGATCTGCCGGTTCATCCTGGGCCTGGGCATGGGTGGCGAGTGGACCACGGGTGCAGCGCTCATCGCCGAGACCTGGCCACCCGAACACCGGGCCAAGGCGCTCGGGCTCATGCAGTCCACCTGGGCCATCGGCGAGATGATCGCGGCCGGAATCGTCGCCCTCGTGCTGCCCCGCCTGGGCTGGCGCGCGGTGTTCTTCGTGGGCGTCCTCCCCGCGCTGGTCGTCTTCTGGATCCGGCGCGACGTGCCGGAATCCGAGATCTGGCGGCGCGGCCAGGCCACGCGCGCGAGCTCCACGAGCTCCCTGCGGATCCTCTGGCGGAAGGACCTGCGCCGCAACGGTCTGGTGGCGACGGCGATGAACGCCTGCGGCATGTTCGGGTATTGGGGCCTCTTCACCTGGATCCCGGCTTATCTGTCCCTGCCCGTCGAGGAGGGAGGGCGCGGTTTCGGCCTCATCAAGACCACGACCTGGCTGATCGTGATGGGCGTGGGGAAGTGGCTCGGGTACGCGCTCTTCGGATTCTTCGCGGATGCCGTGGGCCGGCGGCGCAGCTACGTGACCTACCTGCTGGTCGCGGCCGCGCTCGTGCCGCTGTACGGGATCATCCGCGAGCCCGGCT
>DASTLK010000633.1:0-2021 GCA_035715025.1 Vicinamibacteria bacterium | reverse complement strand
CGGCCGCGGTCAAGATCCCCGCGGAAGCGATGTTGAAGGACCAGCTCCTGGAATTGCGCCTGGGCGAGAAGATCACCCTCGCCAAGATGGCGACGCCACCCGTGCTGATGCTGCTGCTCGCCGACGCGGACCCGAAGGTCGTGGAGTCCGGGCTCATCAATACCCGCCTGCGCGAGGAGGACCTGCTCACGCTCGTGCGGGCGGAGATGCCCAGCCGGCCGCTGCTCGAAGGGATCGTCGCCTCGTCGCGCTGGGCGGACCGTTATGCGCTCCGTCTCGCCATTGCGCTGCATCCGCGCGCGCCCGTCGCGCTCGCGCTCGGGCAGCTCAGCGCCCTGACCACGAAGGATCTCGCGCGCGTCACGGAAGCACCCGGCCTCACGCCGCTCGTCCAGGCGGCGGCCGCTCGTGTCGCCGCTTCTCGCTGAACAGTCGGGCAAGCCGCCCGGAGAAGGCTCCAAATCCCGCCCTTTCATGGGGATAGTGTTGACTCTATTTCAAGGTGGCGACTACAATCGCGCGCCCTCCGCCAATGGCCTCCTTCGGTGAGAACCTCCGCCGTGAACGGGAACTGCGTGGGATCGATCTGCGCGAGATGGCCGACGCGACCAAGATCAGCATCCGCTTCCTGCAGGCGATCGAGCAGGATCGCGTGGACATCCTGCCCGGCGGGATCTTCCCGCGCGCTTTCGTGCGGCAATACGCCAAATACCTCGGGCTCGACGCCGAACGTCTCGTCGCGGAGTTCGTGTATGCGCACGGCGGCGAGACGGCCCCGCGCAAGGATGCGCGCGCGTCCGTGCGGGTCGATCAGGGGCCTCCGCGCGGGCTCATCCTGCTCGCGGTGGCGCTGGGGCTGCTCGGCCTCGTGGGATGGAAGGTGCGCGGCCTCGCGAAGAGTGCCCAGCCGCCGGCCATTCCCTCCGTGGCCGCCCCCGCCGCCACCTTCGCCTACGATCGCGTGTATCCTCCGCCTTCAGGGGCTACGGGCAGCATCCCCCACCCTGCGGCGGGCACCATGGTCCTGACCGTGCTCGCGCGCCGCAGCAGCTGGGTCGAGGCAAAAGTGGACGGCACGACCGTCTTGAACCGCGTGCTCAAACGTGGCGAGTCGCAGCGGGTGGAGGCGCGCCAGGAGGTCCTGCTTTCCTTGGGTAACGCCGGCGGCATCGCGGTCACGCTCAACGACCGCGCGCTGGCGCCTTTCGGCGGCGACGGAGAAGTGAAGCGCGACATCGCCATCAACGCGCAGACCGTGCCCGGGCTTCTCGCGGCCGCGGCCGCGCTGCCGTCCCCATCGCCCTCCGCCGCCTTCTCGCCGCGTCCGCCTGCGCCGCGCCCGACTTCTCGGCCGCCCTCGCCCTCGCCGTCGCCCTCGCCGTCGCCGAGCGTCCTCGTGATCGCCCCGCGATCGAACACGGGCTTCGGCTCGACCGGTCTGCTGCCGCCCACGAACCGTCCCTCTCCCTCGCCGCGGCCCTGATGGGAGATCGCGCGACCAACCCGCTCGTCGAGCAGTTCCGGAAGGGCGGCGTGCCGCGGGAGCTGCGTCTCATGGCCGCGCAGGGCGCGCTCCCGCTCAAGCCCGCCGACCTCGTCGACCTGCTCGAGCAGCTCCTCGCCGACGAGGACGAGGCGGTGCGCCAGGCCGCGTCGGCCAGCCTGGCCGGAATGGCCGTGGACGAGATGCTGCCGATCCTGAGGGACCGCGAGACGCCACTCAGCGTGCTCGCCTGGGCCGTCGCCCACCGCGAGGAGCGCGAGCTGCTCGAGGTCGTCCTCCAGAACTCGTCGCTGCCGGACGAGGCGATCGAGGCACTCGCCTCCTCGCTCCCCGAGCACCTGGCGGAGCTGGTCGTGATCAATCAGGTGCGGCTCCTGCGGCGCACGTCGCTGCTGGAGGCACTCGAGACCAACCAGGCCCTGAGCAAGGACCAGCGCCGCCGCCTGCGCGAGCTGCGCGAGACGTTCCGCATCGGCGACCAGCCCGCGCCGGCCCCCCCGCCCCCCCCCCCGCCTCC
>DASTLK010000632.1:0-2216 GCA_035715025.1 Vicinamibacteria bacterium | reverse complement strand
GGTCACGCACGAGCTGCGCACGCCCCTCACGACCTTCCGCCTCTATACGGACATGCTCGCCGACGACATGGTGACGGACGAGGCGCGCCGCCGCGCGTACATCACGCGCCTGCGCACAGAAGCGGAGCGGCTGGGCCACCTCGTGGAGAACGTCCTCTTCTACGCGAGGGTCGAGAGCGGCCAGGGCGAGGCGGCGCGGGAGACCGTCGACCTCCAGGCCCTGCTGGAGGAAGCGCGGACGCGCCTGGCCGAGCGGGCCGCCCGCGCCGAGCTGGAGGTGGCGTTCGCACCGCGCGAGGGCGGTCCCGTTCCCGTGCGCGTGGACCGCGGCGCCATCGAGCAGGTCCTGCTCAACCTCGTGGACAACGCGTGCAAATACGCGGCGCGCTCCACGCCTCCGCGCATCGACGTCCGCCTGGAGACGTCGGCGGGCCGCGCCCTCGTGCGCGTGAGCGATCACGGTCCGGGCCTTTCCGCCGCCGACCGGCGCCGACTCTTCCAGCCGTTCTCGAAGTCGGATCGCGACGCGGCCAACAGCGCGCCCGGCATCGGCCTGGGGCTGGCCCTCAGCCGCCGTCTCGCGCGCGCCCAGGGCGGCGACCTGACCCTCGACGCCTCCGGCCGCGGGGGCGCGGTGTTCGTCCTCAGCCTGCCCCTGGCGCGAGCGACATAGCGACTAGCCGCCCCCGCCGAGGCGTCTACAGGCTGCCCTTCTTCATCTCGCCCATCAGGTAGTCGGTCGAGCGCACGGCCAGGGCCATGATGGTCAGGGTCGGGTTCTGGCAGGCGCCCGATGTGAAGCCGGCCCCGTCCATCACGAACAGGTTGGCCACGTCGTGCGCCTGCTGGAACTGGTTCAGGACCGACGTCTTCGGATCCTTGCCCATCCGCGCGACGCCGATCTCGTGGATCCCGTACCCGGGCACCCGGTCCGGGATGGCGTAGGGCCGGATGTTGCGCGCGCCCGCGGCGTCCATCATCTCCGCGCCCGACTCCGCCATGTCCGCGACCATCGCCCGTTCGTTGTCACTCCACGTCATCTGGATGCGCAGGACGGGAATGCCGAAGGCATCCAGCTGTCCGGAAGGATCGATCTCGACGAAGTTCTCGTAGCGCGGCAGGCACTCGCCGAAGCCGGCCAGGCCCACGCTGATGACGGGATCGCGGAAGCCCTTCTTGAACGCCTCCCCGAAGCCGGGGGCGCGCCAGTTGAAGCTGGTCGAGCCTCCCCCCTGGAATCCGTAGCCGCGAAGGAACTTGTCGTACTTCTTGTCCTTCGTGTTGCGGAAGCGGATGACGTAGAGGCCGTCCGGGCGCTGGGGCCCGCCCATGGTGGCCTTGTCGGCGATCTCCGGGAACTCGCCGCTGGCCCCGCCCGCCACCCAGAGGTGATCCATCAGGTAATGCCCGAGCACCCCGCTGGAATTACCGAGGCCGCCCGCGCTCTGCGTAGTCGCGGAGTTGAGGAGGACGCGGGCCGACTCCAGGGCCTGGGCGCACAGGACCACCACGCGGCCGCGGATCTCCCTGGGCTCGCGGGTCAGGCGGTCGATGTAGAGCAGACCCCGCGCGCGGTTGGTGCCGGTGTCGGTGAGGACCTTGTAGACCATCGCGTTCGTGATCAGCGTGGCCTTGCCGGTCTTCATCGCGTCGGCGACGGTCGTGAAGGCGGCGTTGAAGTACGAGTGCGTGACGCAGCCCTGGTGGCAGGGCCCGCAGTAGTGGCAAGGGGAGCGGCCGTTGAGGGGCTTCGTGATGTTGGCGGCGCGCCCCAGGGTCGTCGTCCACCCGAGCTTGTCCTTCACCCGGTTGCGGAAGAGGGTCTCCGCGCAGGTCATCCCCATCGGCGGATGGAAGCGGCCGTCGGGGAGCGCGTCCACTCCCTCCGCGATGCCGGTGATGCCGACGTAGTCCTCGACGAGGTCGTAGTACGAGGCGAGGTCGGCGTAGCCGAGAGGCCAGTCCATGCCGTACCCGTCGTAGGACGCGGCCTTGAAGTCGAGGTCGCTGAAGCGGTAGCTCTGCCGGCCCCAGACGTTGGTGCGGCCGCCGACGAGGCGCGTGCGCCCCTGCCAGCTGAACGGCTTGTCCTTCGGCGTCGTGTACGGCTCCTCGATGTCGTTGCAGAACCAGTCGTAGTTGAACTCGTTGCAGGCGTAGCAGTCCTTCTGGGTCGGCCGCGTCTTGCGGATGACCTCGGGCGCGCGGTTGCGATA
>DASTLK010000631.1:0-1787 GCA_035715025.1 Vicinamibacteria bacterium | reverse complement strand
CGCTTCTCGATCGCGAACGGTCCGGCTGGGGTTCTGGGGCGATCTACGAAGGACCCGGGTGGAAGTTCGTCCCCCGGTGCGCCCGCTCACGTCGGGCCACGCCGCCGACCCTCGAGCCGCCAGAGTCCGCCCCATCATGATGAGGACGCGCGAAGGCGGCCGAAAACGTGTCAGCCGGAGTGAGAGGACTCACAGGGGACCGCGGCGAGGGACGGCGAAGGCCCCGACTACCGCCGGCCGGCGCGGACGAGGACGCGCTCGATGTGTTCCGACAGGTCCTGGGGAAGGATCGGCTTGCGCAGGTACGTTTCGCATCCCGCGGCCAGCGCCCATTCCGGCGGCATCTCGCCGTACGCGCTCAAGGCAATCACGGGAATGTCGCGGGTGGTCTTCAGCTCTTTGATCCGGCGGGTGGCCTCGAAGCCGTCCATGCCGGGCATGGCGAGGTCCATGATGATCACGTCGGGGCGGGCCGCGAGCGCGACGTCGAGGGCGACCCTGCCCCCGCCCGCGACGGCCACCCGGTATCCCTCGAACTGCAGGTACTGCCGGTAGACGTCGAGCTGATCCGGCTCGTCATCGACGATGAGGACGGCGGGCGGGACGAAGAGGCGCCGGTCGGGCCCGCGCCAGGGCACCTTGGCGCGGTGCTCGGGTTGCGCCGTCCGCGAGCGCTCGTCCGCGTCCAACGCTTGCGCGGGGGCCGGGCGCTGGACCTGGTCGCGGATGCGCATCAGTCCCACGAACGGAGAGTGCAGCGTCGGATCCGCTGAGGGTTCGGCCCGGCGCTCGAGGCGCCTCTGCCTGTTCTGCTCGGGAGTCCGCATGACCCGCGTATGCCAAAGACGACCCGGCTGGCCACGCGGCTCTTCCGGCTCGGAAGCCCGCTCTGCTTCCAATCTACCCCGGCCGCGGCGGAAGAACCGCGAGCTCGGCGGGGGTCATGAGATTGGTCGGGGCGAGAGGATTCGAACCTCCGACCTCGTGGTCCCGAACCACGCGCTCTAGCCAGGCTGAGCCACGCCCCGACCGCGAAGGAACCGCTACTTTATCACGCGCGACGGAGGATCGCCAAGCGCGGCCGCTTCGCCGCGCGGGCCCTCGGTGTCCACGGGCTTCTCGGGCACGTGCTTGCGCCGCGCCTCCTCCTCGCTCGCGCGCTCGGCCGCGCCCAGCGCAGGCAGCCACCCACGGAAGGCGCCCACGACCGCATGGTGGGTCGTGTCGGACTGCAGCGGGCTCACGGAGATGATGCCGCTGCGCACGGCGTGGATGTCCGACATCTCGTCGCTGATCCAGTGGTCCTTGCCCTCTTCGATCCAGTAATACGTGCGCCGGCGTGGATCGAGTCCCTCGAAGATCGTCCCTTCGTGCTCGCGCCGGCCCTGGACGGTGACGGCCACCGCCACCGGCGCGCCCGGCGGCACGTTCACGTTGAGGAGCGTCCGCTCCGGGAGTCCCTTGCTCAGCACGAGGGCGGCCAGCTTCGCCGCGAAGGCCGCGGCCGGAGCGAAGTCCAGGTCCTTCGCCTCGCGTACGGCCAGCGAGAACGCGATGGAGGGCACGCCGAAGAAGGTCCCTTCGCGCGCGCCGCCGACCGTTCCCGAGTAGAAGACGTCCTCGCCCATGTTCGCGCCGCGGTTGATGCCGGAGACGACGAGATCGGGACGGCGTGGCAGCAGCTTGACCAGCGCGAGGTTCACGCAGTCGGCCGGCGTCCCGTCCACCGCGTAGACCCGCTCGTCCACGCGCTCGGCGCGCAGCGGGTGCTTGAGGGTGAGCGACTG
>DASTLK010000630.1:0-1757 GCA_035715025.1 Vicinamibacteria bacterium | reverse complement strand
CGACCCGTGAGCTCGCCCGAGCGCAGGCCCTGCCGCAGGCGCGCCTGCTGCGCGCGCTCGCGCGCGTTGACGGTGGCCGCCTGCGACGCGGGCGCCGCGCCGAGCACCGCCGCCGCCAGTACCGCGAAGATGAGGACTCGACGTGTCATGACCCCTCCTGTATCGGGCTCCCAGCCGCCCGTTCATCTCGTTTGACCGGAGAGAGCGGACGGGGTTGGCGCCGATCAGGAGGTCGTGACCGGACTCACACCACGGCCAGCTCGTTCAGGTAGTCGACGAACGAGCGCACCGCGCGATCCCAGCCCGCGACCTTCGGATTCGACGGCTCGATCACGAAGTACTCGTCGGGCGCGTGCGCGCCGCTGCCGTGGCCGAGTCCGAAGTGGGCGGCGGGCAGGCTGAGGGGCGCGTTCGTGAAGACGTACCCCGGATACGAGCCGGCGTTGCGCGGCTGGAGAACGGGGTCGAGTCCCGCCCGCTTGTAGACGTTCATCTCGGCCCGGATGACGGGGGCGTCCGCGGCCGTGCTCGTGGGGTCGTATCCGCCGCTCGGGTTGACCTCGATGTCGCCGAACCCTCGCTTGGCCAGGTGCGCCTTCAGCGCCGCCACCGCGCCGTCGTAGGTCATGTCCGGGACCAGGCGCAGGTCGAGCTTGGCCACCGCGCGATGGGGCAGCACCGTCTTGCCGCCGGGGCCCGTGTAGCCGGCCACCAGCCCTTCGATGTTCACGGTCGGCGTGAAGAAGAACCTCTCGAGCGAAGCGCGCCAGGTCTCGCCGTGCGCCCATCGCTCGGCGGAGAGGGAGCGCTTGGCCGTGGCCTCGGCCACGCGCGCGGCATAGGTATCGAGCATCGTCTTCTGCGCCGCGTCCGGAGGCTTGGCCGCGGCCGCGAAGTTGTCGATGGCGGGATCGCCGTCGGCATTGACCAGCGTGGCCAGGGCCTGCACGAGATGGAACGAAGGGCTGTCGAGGCGCGCGCGATTGCTGGAGTGCACGTCCTTGCTCGGACCGCGCCCCCACTTCTCGCCGCTGGACACGAGCTCCAGCTCCACCACGCCCTTCGCGCCCAGCGACACCGTCACCCCGCCGTCCGGATCCTGAGAGGCGCTGGGCATGAAGATGCCGGTGCAGCGCTTGAGGGCGGCCGTGACTTCCGGCCGCTGCACGACCTGGCGGAAGTGCGGGGAGCCGATCTCCTCCTCGCCTTCGGCGACGAGGACGAGATTCACGGGCACCTTCTTGCCGGCCCCGCGGATCGCGTGCAGCGCGGCCAGGAAGACCGCCTCCGGTCCCTTCTGGTTCACGGCCCCGCGACCCATCAGCACCTTGCCGAACCCCGGCTTGTCCACGATGGCGGCGTCCCAGGGCGGCGACGACCACTCCGCGGGATCGACCTGCTTCACGTCATACATGAAGTAGAGGCCGACCGTCCGCGGCGCCCCGGCGTCGAGGGTGGCGAAGACGCCGGGCTGGCCGTCGGTCGGCGCCTTGGTCACGCTCTGGAAGCCCGCGTCACGGGTGAGCTTCATCATCAGCTCGCAGCCCTCCGTCATGCCGCGGTTCTCCGCGGCGATGGAGGGCTGCCTCACCCATTCCTGCAGCCGCTGCACGCCTTCGCCGCGCTGCTTCTCGATGGCGGCCTGGATGGCGTCGCCGGGATCGGCCGCGGGGAGGACGAGGCGGGGCAGGGAAAGCGCGGCCATCGTCGTGGCCGCGGTGCCCAGGAAGTCGCGTCGAGAGTTTGGGGACATGGCG
>DASTLK010000629.1:0-1885 GCA_035715025.1 Vicinamibacteria bacterium | reverse complement strand
CCGCCGCTCGAACTCCTCCCGCTCGTGGGGGGCGACGGGGAAGGCGAGCCGGATGGCCTTGAGGGCGATCGTCCGCCCGAGGACCGTGTCCAGGGCCTCGTACACGACGCCCATCATTCCGCGGCCGATCTCTCCGCGAATGTCGTAGCGGCCGATGGTGGCCGGCTGTCCAAGCTCCTGGAGCAGCATCGCCCCAATAGACCACGGCCCTCCGCGGACGGGCGGACGCGGGCGCGGATTGCGCGGCCCGCGTGACCCGGGTCACACCGGCGGAGGGAGTTCTCGAACGCAGCGCGCGCTGACGAAGGCGGGGTGCACGCGGTATCCTCTCGCTTTACGAGGAGGCGCGCATGCCCAGGTACATGGTGGAGAGGACGTTCAAGGGCGGTCTCGAGATTCCGGTCAACGCGGAAGGCGCGAAGGTGTGCATGGCCGTCGTCGGCACCAACGCGGGCGACGGTGTGACCTGGGTGCATTCCTACGTGAGCGAGGACAAGACGAAGACCTTCTGCATCTACGACGCGCCCAGCCCCGAGGCCATCCGCCGCGTCGCGGAGAAGAACAAGCTGCCCGTCGACCGGATCACCCAGGTCAGCGTGCTCGATCCGTATTTCTATCGCTAGAAGCCCGCCGGCCGCTCGTCCGCCACGCGCAGCGCCGCCTCCAGCGCGATCCCCACGCGCCCGAGGAGGCCCTCGTCGAAGAGCCGGCCGATGAGCGTGATCCCGTGCGGCACGCGGCGCTTGGGCTCGAACGTCGGGAGCGGATGCGCCGGGTCGGGCGCCCAGTCACTGCGAGCCTGGCCGACCTCGACGAAGCCCGCGCGCAGCGTGAGCGAGGGATGGCCGGTCTGGTTCGAGATCGTGAGCATCTCGTCGCGCAGCGACGGCACGAGCAGCAGGTCGACCTCGTCGAAGAGCCGCGCCATCTCGCCCGCGACGAGGCGGCGGAAGCGGTCCGCCTGGACGAGGTCGACGGCGGAGAGGAAGCGCGACTGGCGGAAGATGTTCGGCCAGGCGTCGGGCACCTGCATCTTGAGCTGGTCCACACCGCGGCTCAGGGTCAGCTCCTCGAAGGCGGCCGCCCCCTCCGCGAACAGGATGGTGTTGAGCGAGCCGTAGGGCCAGTCGGGGAGCGCGACCTCGACCGGGACGAGGCCCATCTTGCGCGCCGCCTCGAGCGCCGCGCGATCCACTTCGGTGGCGGGGGACTCGGCCATCCACTTCGGGAAGTAGCCGAGCTTGAGGCCGGCGACGCTCGCGGTCGCGTCGAAGTCGAGGCGGCTGGGGACGCTGGCCACGTCGCCGGGATTCGGACCGGAGATGGCCTGAAGGACGAGGAGCGTGTCCTCGACGTAGCGGGCCATGGGTCCGAGCTTGTCCAGCGACCAGCACAGGGTCATCGCACCCGTGCGCGGCACACGCCCGTAGGTCGGGCGCAGGCCGACCACGCCGTCGCGCATCGCGGGTGCGATGATGCTGCCGCCCGTTTCGCTGGCCATCGCAAACGCCACGCACCCCGCGGACGTGGCCGCGCCCGGCCCCGCGCTGCTGCCGGAAGCGCCCTCCTCGAGCAGCCACGGGTTCTTCGTCTCGCCGCCGAACCAGATGTCGTTGAGGGCGAGCGCGCCCAGGCTCAGCTTGGCCACCAGCACCGCCCCCGCGCTGTGCAGTCGCTCCACGACCGCGGCGTCCTTCCGAGGCACGCGATCGCGGAAGGGCTCGGCTCCGTACGTGGTCGGGATGCCGGCGGTGTCCAGGAGGTCCTTCGCGCCCCAGGGGATGCCATGGAGCGGACCGAGGTAGCGGCCGGCGGCGATCTCCGCGTCCGCCTTCCGGGCCTGCGCGAGGGCGAGGTCGCGCGTCAGCGTGATGACGGCGTTGAT
>DASTLK010000628.1:0-4944 GCA_035715025.1 Vicinamibacteria bacterium | reverse complement strand
GAAGGGGGCGGCTGGTCGCCCCGCGACTGGAGCCCCGACGACGCGAAGCTCCTGGTGTTCGAAGGCCTCTCCGCCAACGAGAGCCGCCTCTGGGTCGTCGACGTCGCCAGCGGAGAGAAGACGCTCCTGACCCCGAAGGAGGGCGAGCCCGCCAGCTACACCGGAGCCGTCTTCGCGCATGACGGCAAGGCGGTCTACTTCAGCACGGACCTGGGCGCGGAGCTCCACCGCCTGGCCCGCATCGACCTCGCCACCGGCCAGCAGACCCCCTTGACCGCGCGCCTCGAATGGGACGTCGAGGATCTCGCGCTCTCGAAGGACGGGCGCACGATCGCCTTCCTGACCAACGAGGACGGCGTCTCCGTGCTGCACCTGCTCGACACCGCCGCCGGCAAGGAGAAGCCCGCGCCGAAGCTCGGCCTGGGTGCAGGGGTCATCGGCGCCATCGAGTGGCATCCCAGCGGCCGCGAGCTCGCCTTCACGTTCGCCTCCGCGCGCACCCCTTCCGACGTCTATTCCCTCGACGTGACGACGGGGAAGGTGGACCGCTGGACGGAGAGCGAGACGGGAGGCCTGAGCGCCGCCAGCTTCGCGGAGCCGGAGCTGGTGCGCTGGAAGAGCTTCGACGGGCGGACCATCTCCGGCTGGCTCTACGAGCCGCCCGCGCGGTTCTCCGGGCCGCGGCCGGTGATCGTGAACATCCACGGCGGGCCGGAGGGTCAGTACCAGCCGGGGTTCCTGGCGCGCTCGAACTACTACCTCAGTGAGCTCGGCATCGCCCTCGTCTACCCGAACGTGCGCGGGTCGAGCGGCTACGGCAAGACCTTCTTGAAGCTCGACAACGGCGTGCGGCGGGAGGACTCGGTCAAGGACATCGGGACGCTCCTCGACTGGATCGGCACTCGCCCCGACCTCGACGCCAAGCGGATCATGATCACCGGGGGCAGCTATGGCGGATACATGACCCTGGCCTCGGCCACCCATTTCTCCGACCGCATCCGCTGCGCGGTGGACGTCGTGGGCATCTCGAACTTCATCACCTTCATGGAGCGCACGGAGGCCTACCGCCGCGACTTGCGCCGGGTCGAGTACGGGGACGAGCGCGACCCGAAGATCCGCGCGTTCTTCGAGGAGATCGCGCCCCTGCATCACGCGGACAAGATCACGAAGCCGCTCTTCGTCGTCGCCGGCCGCAACGATCCGCGCGTGCCCTACCAGGAGGGGGAGCAGATGGTGGCGACGGTCAAGAAGAACGGCACCCCGGTGTGGTTCCTCATGGCCAGGGACGAGGGCCACGGGTTCAGCAAGAAGCGGAACCAGGATTTCCAGTTCTACTCCACCGTCGCCTTCGTCCAGGAGTACCTGCTCAAGTAGTGCGCCGCCCCCCGGCCGGACGGCGGCGGGCCGAGACCACGCCATGATGAGCCGCGAGGAGCTCCTCGCCCATTACGCGCGCGTGCGCGCGCACTATCGCGCGCTGGCGCCCGCCTACAGCCGGGAGGCGAACCAGACCTGCGAAGGGCGCTACCGCGACATCGTGCAGCGGGTGATGAGCGGCCGGGCGCGCGTCCTCGAGCTGGGCAGCGGCAGCAACGCGCTCCTCGACCGCGTGGGCCCGCCCGGCTCCGTGGCCTGCGACCTCTCCATCGACATGCTGCAGCAGCGCAAGGCGATCGCGCGGACGTCCTCCGTGGTGGGGGCGGGCGAGCAGCTTCCCTTTCGCGACGGCGCCTTCGACGGCATGTACAGCATCAACGTCATCGAGCACGTGGCCGACGTCGAGGCGGTCCTCGCGGAGGGCGCCCGCGTGCTGCGGCCGGGAGGAGTGCTGGCCGCGGTCACCCCCAATGGCAACTGGGAGCGCTGGCTGGACCTGGCCGAGAACTGGCGGATGAAGATTCCCGAGGGCCCGCATGCGTTCCTCACCACGCGTGCCCTGGCCTCCAAGATCGGACCGTCGTTCGAGATCGTCGAGCACCGGACGTTCCTGGCCTGTCCGGGAGGGCCGGCGAGCCTCAGCGCCGCCGTCGACCGGCTCCCCGGCCTGGCCGCCCTGGGCTGGGGTTTCTTCCAGTACGTGGTCGCGAAACGACGGGCCCTCGGTTAGGGAAAGAAAAAGGGCGCCTTGGGGGCGCCCTGTTTCCGACGCGTACTGAGGAGGATCCCCTCTTTGGGGGGGAAGGATTCTCAGCGGGATTTTTGAATGGTTGGATTAGCCATCAGGAGTGCGAGTGACATATGGCCTTTCTAATCGCTAATACGCTGCAACCCGCGTGCCGGTTTGCATCGGGGTTGTGAATTGATGTCAACCCTTTCGGATGCAGTGACTTACGTCGCAGCGCGCACTCGTCTCGGCAGCTGCCGTCGTGACCAAAATGCACCGGTGTCCCAACAGGGACACACGACGGTGCGGCAGCGATGGGACGGCGGGTCAGTGTCCGCGCGTGCCCGGCGGCGGCTGGAAGGTCTGCGCGCACTCGTGACACAGGAAGTCGTACCCGGAGAAGATGTCGTACACCTGCAGGCATTCGGCGCACGCGTACCGCTCGCAGATGTCGCACTGGAGGAACGAGTCGTTGCGAACCACACTGGTTCCCCGTCTGTAGCTCAGAAGGCTCTCCGACGGGGGGCGACGGCACGACTGGCAGGTAGGGTGGTGATCCATCTCGAAATCCATCGGGAGCGACGGGGACACGACGCTCCCTGACGGAGAAGGGTTCACAAACTATAGCACGCGGGTCGACCCGGCCCCGGAAGCGAAGCCATTGTGCGACGGTATAATGAATGTCTTGCCTAGAGGGGCTCGCCCGATGAGAAAGCCGATCTTGATCCTGGCCGCGCTGCTCGCGGCCACACCCGCGCTTGCGGACAAGAAGCTGGACGACGCCGTCCTGAAGGCGGAGTCCCTGGCGGAGAAGGGCAAGCCCGAGGAGGCCGTCAAGGCCGTCCAGAAGGTGGCCGAGCAATCGAACGCGCCCGATGCCTACCTGGCCCTGGCGCGCTTGCAAAGCCGCCTCGCCTCCCCCGAGGACGCCCAGGCCAGCGTCACCAAGGCCGTCGACCTCTCGGCTTCGGCGGCGCCGGAGATGCGCGCGGAAGCGCTGTCGGCGCTCTCCGGCCTCGACCTCATGCGGGGCACGGGCCGCGACGCGCTGACCCACGCCGAAGAGGCGGTCAAGGTCGCGCCCGGCAGCGCGACCGCGCAAGCCGCCCTCGCGCGCGCCCAGGCGCGGGTGAAGGACGGAGTGACCGCTCTTGCCACCGCCGATCGCGCCGTGCAGGCCGCCCCCACCAGCGGCCTCGCCCACGTCGCGCGCGGCGAAGCGCTCCTGGCCACCGGCCGCGCGAAGGACGCGGAAGCGGAGTTCCGCAAGGCTCTCGAGGTCGACCCCAAGCTCACGATGGCCCGCACCAAACTCGCGACGGCGCTGCTCGCGGCGGGTGACGCCGCCGGCGCGGAAGCGGAAGCCAAGAAGGCCAGCGAGGCGGACCAGAAGTCGGGTGAAGCCTTCGCCGTCTTCGGCAAGGCCATCCTCGCGCGCGACCCGAAGCGCTGGGACGAGGCGATCGCGCAGGCGCAGCAGGGCGCGTTCCTCAACGCGCGCGACCCGCTCGTCCAGACCGCGGTCGGGCAGATCTTCGAGGCCGGCAACAACCCCGATCAGGCCGCGCTCGCCTACGGCCGCGCTCTCGCCGCCGACCCGGGCTACACGCCCGCGCGCGTCGCCAACGTGGGCGTCCTCATCCGCAAGGGCCAGACGGATGCCGCCCTCGCCGACGCGCAGACGATCGTCAAAGAGATGCCGAGCAACGCCCAGGCCCAGCTGCAGCTCGGCCGCCTCTACATGCGCAAGGGCGACTGGCCGAACGCGGCAACTGCGCTCGAGCAGGCGGCCAGGCTCGCCCCGGCCGACGCGGAGACGCAGGCCCGCCTCGGCACGGCCGAGCAGTACGTCGGGAAGAAGGCGGAGTCGCTGGCCGCCTACAAGCGCGCAGTGGAGCTCGACCCCAAGAACATCGACTACCGCACGACCTATGGCCTCATCCTGGGCGTGAACGGCCAGGCCGCCGCGGGCGCGGAGGAGCTGAGGAAGGTCGTCGCCACGCCCGGGTACAAGGAATCGGATGGATACGTGAACCTGGGCTGGCTCTACCGCAACACCGAGCCCAAGCGCATCGACGATTCCATCGCCGCCTACAAGAAGGCGCTGGAGCTGAACCCCAAGGAAGAGCAGGCGGCGCTCGGCATGGGCTGGTCGTACATCAACCAGAAGAACTGGGACTCGGCCATCGCCGCCTTCAACCAGGCCATGCAGATCGATCCCACGACCGCGCCCGAGGCCAGCAACGCGATCGGCTGGTCGTACCTCTTCAAGAAGGACCCGGCCAAGGCGGAGGAGTACTACAACAAGGGTTCCGCGGCCGGTCGCGCCGATGCCCGCCTCAAGACCAACATCGAGCGCCTGAAGAAGGGCATCGAGCTGGAGCAACAAGCGCTGGAGGCGCCGCCACCGCCGCCGCGGATGGAGCGGCCGGACGCGGGCACGCTCAGCGCGACGCTGGCCAGTTCGCGTGACGCCGGCGCGCGCCGGAAGGCCGCGCACGACCTCGCCACCTACGGTGGAGACGGCGTGTCCGCGCTCATCAATGCGGTCAAGAGCGACAACGACTGGTCGGTACGGGAGACCGCGGCCAACAGCCTCGGTTCCATCGGACCCAAGGCCAGCGCCGCCGTCCCCACCCTGATGTACATCCTGACGTCGCCTCGGGCGATGGACACCGTGATGATGACCAAAGAGCAGTTGGCGGAGAGCATGAAGGAGGAGGACTTCCGCAAGGCCGTCCGCAACGCCGTGCAGAGGATCCAGGGCAAGTAACGCGGATCAAACAACCAGCTGCGCCGCATCGGGCTCCCAGAAGCCCGGGACACGAGCCGCGCAAGAC
>DASTLK010000627.1:0-5874 GCA_035715025.1 Vicinamibacteria bacterium | reverse complement strand
CGCGCGCCAGTACGCGCCGCAGTACGACGCCCTCATCGTCAAGGGCGTGGGGCACTACCTCATGCGCGAGGACCCCGCCGCGTTCAATGCGCAGCTCGCCCGGGCCGTCGCGCGCGTCACGGGAACGGCCCAGCCGCTCGCGCCGCGTTGAACGCGCCCCGTCCCCAGCCCCGCGCCCCCGCTGCCCTCTTCACCGGGCGCTTCTTCCTCATGTGCGGGTTCACCTTCACGGTGTTCCTGTCCGCGTTCCAGCTCCTGCCCACGGCCCCCTTCCACATCCTCGAACTCGGGGGCTCGAAGTTCGCGGCCGGGCTTTTCCTGGGCCTCCTGACCTATTCGTCCGCGTTCTCCGCTCCCTTGACCGGGGGCCTGGCCGATCGGGTCGGGAAGCGGCGGATGCTGATCGTCGGCAGCCTGGCCATCGCGGGGTTCTCCAGCGTGTACTCCGTGCTGCGCGACTATCGCATCCTGCTCGCGCTGGTGCTCGTGCACGGCGTGTTCTGGTCGGGCCTGCTGTCCGCGTCGTCCGCCTACATCACCGACATCATTCCGCCGAACCGCCGGGCCGAGGGCATCAGCTACTGGGGCCTCTCGAACATCCTGGCCATCGCGGTGGCGCCGCAGGTCGGCTTCGCGATCTACGCGCGGGGATGGGGCTCGGTGTGCGCGGCCACCGCCGCCCTCAACCTGGCCATGGCGGTGATCGCCTGGCGGCTCCCTCCCGACGTCCGCCTGCGCCCGGGCACGCACCACGGTCCGCTCATCGAATGGCACGTGCTCATTCTCTCCGTCACGCTGTTCCTCTACTCGTTCGGCTACGGCGGCATCACCAGCTTCGTCGCCCTCTACGCGGACGCCAACGGCGTCGTGCCCAAGAGCATCTTCTTCACCGCCTTCGCCCTCACCATCCTGGTGACGCGTCCGATCTCCGGGCCGCTCGCCGACCGCATCGGGCATCGTCGCGTCTTCCTCCCCTGCCTGGGCCTGATCGTCGCCGGCCTCGCCCTGCTCGCCCTCGACGGCAGCCGTCGCGGCCTCATCAGCGCGGCGATCGTGTTCGGAGCCGGCCTCGGCAGCGCCTATCCCGCTTACGCGGCGTACGTGATGCAGCACGTCCCGGACTCGCGCCGGGGCGCCGCCTTCGGCAGCATCCTGGCCGCCTTCGACACGGGTATCGGCACCGGATCGGTGATCACGGGCTGGATCGTCCAGCGCGCGGGGTTCCGCACCGCGTACGGCGTGGCGGCCCTGCTGGCGACGCTGGCCCTGCCCTTCTTCCTCGTCACGGAGAGGCGTCTCCTGCGGCCGGAAAGGACCCCGGCGGAGCGCGCGATCGGTTAGAATCCGCGCGTTCCATACGTGGGAGGGTGCAAAGTGAGCCAGGCCGGGAAATGGGGAATCACGGTACTGGCTGCGGTGTCGCTGGGCGCGTGCTACCACCGGTCGCAATCCACCACTGGCCCGGATTCGCCACCGGCCGGCGTCGCCGGATCTCCGGCTCCGTCGCCGACGCCGACACCGGTGCCGACGCCGACCCCCACGCCAGTGGCGCTCGGCTGCGGCCTGCCTCCTGGAGGCGGCAGCGGCGCCGGGTGCCCCTATCAGGGCTCCGCCTTCGGCGGGGACGTGGACCTCGCCATCGAGCAAGCACAGAAGGAGCATCCGGAGCTGTTCGACTTCAACGACGGCTACGGAAAGCTGAGTTGGCGGGTGCTGGACCGCAAGAAGTACTACGACCTCGTGAAGTACAACCTCGAGCGCATGGGCTACTGCGCCGCCCACGACGAAGAGGAGATCGGGGTCAAGAACGACAACCGCTTCAACGAGCAGTTCCAGATCATGTCGTCGTTCGGGTACAGCCGCTGGGGGCCCGGCTCCTACCGGGCCACGTGCTGGCCGCCGTGGTTTTGAGGCGAACGACAACAACGACAACGACATCACCAGATCGATCGGCCTGGGTTAGCTGCTGAGACGCTGTCAGCCAGGTCGGTCTGTCATCTACGAACGCCGGCTACGGAAACTCCGCCTCGGGCCATAACCAGGCTGCGCCGCGCACTCCGCTCGAATCTCCATGCACCGCCGCGCGGAGCGGCGTGTCCACACGGTCTGAGAACGCGTACTTCGTCCACAGGCGCGGCACGGATTCGTACAGGCGGACCATGTTCGACATCCCGCCTCCGAGGACGATGACATCCGGATCGAGGATGTTGATCACCGCGGCCAGGGCGCGCGCCATCCGGTCCTCGTAGCGCGCCAGGGTCGCTTCGGCGGCGGCGTCGCCGCCCGCGGCGCGATGCGGCAACTCAGGGGCGGGCACGCGCTCTCCCGTGGTGCGCTCGTGGTCGAGAACGAGTGCGGGTCCGGACAGGAACGTCTCGATGCACGCGGTCTTGCCGCAATAACACGCCGGGCCGGGCCACTCGCCCTCGCGCGGCCAGGGCAGCGGGTTGTGGCCCCATTCTCCGGCCACGGCGTTGGGGCCGACGAGCACGCGGCCGTCCACGGCGATGCCGCCGCCCGTTCCCGTGCCCACGATGACGCCGAAGACCACGCGCGCGCCGCGGCCGGCGCCGTCGGTCGCTTCGGACAGCGCGAAGCAGTTCGCGTCGTTGGCCAGCCGGACGGGGCGCCGAAGCCGGGTGGAAAGGTCCCGATCCAGCGGCTGCCCGATGAGCCAGACGGAGTTCGCGTTCTTGACCAGGCCCGTAGCGGGGGAGATCGCGCCGGGCATGCCGACTCCGACGGTGGCCTGCGCGCCGAGCGTGGACTCGAGGTCCTCGACCACGCGCGCCACGGCCTCGACGGTGGCGGGGTAGTCGTCACGTGGAGTGGCGATGCGGCGGCGGCCCTGCTCGACGCCGCCGGGACCGAGCGCGATGGCCTCGATCTTGGTGCCGCCGAGGTCGACCCCGATACGCAGGGGTGACTACGCCTTTCGCGCCACCACGCCGCCGACGACCAGGTCCAGCGGGATGCCGCCGGCCTCGCGGAATCCCTCGAGGCCGTCCGCGAACATGCTCTCGAGGAAGTACACGTCGCGCGGGCTCATGGCATCGAGGGAGGGATGGGTCGCATAGCCGGAGCCGCGCGCCCAGTCCACGGCGGCCCGGCCCGACTCGAACCACAGGCGCACCGTCTCCGTCCACACGTCGGCGTTGACCAGCCCGCCCGCGGAGAGGCGGTCCGCCACCTGCTCGGCGCTGGCGGGAACGGAGATGAAGCTCCCCTGGGCGAAGGTCTCGCGCAGGCGGCGGAAGAACCGGAAGGTCTCGCCGATGTTCTTGCCGCAGTGCTTGTAGAGCTTCCAGACCGGCTCCGCGGAGTTGCGGTAGTGGTCGAAGAGCGCGTAGAGCTGGGGAATGCTGCTGTTCATGCTCGTGAGCACGCCCACGCGGCCTCCGGGCCGCAGCATGCGGCCGGTCAGCGGAAGCACCTCGCGCCAGTCGATGTACGCCAGTACGAAACGCATCGATACCACGTCGAAGCTGGCGGGCGGGGTATGGCCGATGAAGTCTTCCGCGCGCGCGTGCACGAGCGAGACGGGATAGCCCTCGTCTTCCAGGCGCTCGCGGGCCGCGGCGAGCATGCCCTCGGAGTAGTCGACGGCGACGACTTCGCCGGGGTCGGTCAGCCGGGCCATCTCCAGGGTGTAGACGCCGGTCCCGCAGGCCAGGTCGGCCACGCGGTCGCCGCGCGAAAGGGCGAGGTCCGCGGTGAGGCGCGCGTTGGGCCCGGCCACGTTGCGGCTCCAGAGCTCGTCGTAATCCTGCGCGACCTTGTCATAGGTGAGCGACGTCAGGTGGGCGAACTCGGTCCGCGTTGTGGGCAGAGGCCCTCCTTCCAGGATTCAAGCCCACCTTATCGGAAAAAGCGGCCGGTGTCTCCGCTAGGCCCTTGGGAAGGGCAATACGTTCGCGGCGGGGCTGGGGGCCGCGAACTCGCGGACGAGGCGGGCGAAGCGCGGAGCCAGGATGAGGTCGAAGGTGTCCTCCTTGCCGGGGAACAGCTCGAGGGCGCGGCGCCGCGTGGCCGCCACCAGCGCCTCCGCCTCTCCGCGGCGGAGGCCGCCCTGGACGATCACGCTCGAGGCCAGGTCCACGATCATGCGGAGCTGCCGCGCGCGGCGGTTCTCCTCGGCCACGTCGTAACCGGAGGGGAGGGTGCTCACTGGAGCGCCGCGATGCGCTCGAGCTTGTCGCGCTGTCCGAGGCGATAGAAGCGCCGGGCCTCGCGGGTCAGCTCCTGGAGCTGCGAGCGCCGCAGGAAGCGCGACTCGAGATACCCGCAGTACCGATAGGCGAGGTCGCTGGCCCGGTGGTACCGCGCGCGCCCCTCCTCGTCCGTGACGTGGGCGGCCAGGCGATAGCGCCGGAAGAGGAGCTCGCGCAGGAGGGGGGACACCGCGCCTTCGTTCTGGAGGCACAGGAGGAACACCGAAGAGAGGTACTTGTCCACCTCGCCCTGCAGCTCCAGCTCGAGCTGCGTCACC
Source organism: Vicinamibacteria bacterium (assembly GCA_035715025.1). Lineage (GTDB taxonomy): Bacteria > Acidobacteriota > Vicinamibacteria > Fen-336 > Fen-336 > AA29. Next base: position 1,385 of record DASTLK010000627.1, on the reverse strand, counting down.
TGGCGCGCCGCGCGCGCGCAGAAGAAGAGGTACACGAAGTGGCTGACCTCCTCCGCGGCCACGCAGAACGGATCGAGGTTGTCGCGGCCGAGGTGCACGCGCGGATCGGAGGCAGCGAGCTGCGCGCGCACCGAGTCCTCGAGCACGACGCCCAGCGAGACGTCGTCGCCCTTCTGCGTGACCAGGGTGCGGCTGCCGCCGCCGGGATAGTCCCCGGCGTGCTCGAGGGGTATGAGGAACTCGGTGACGGGGGCCTGGTGGTCCAGGGCGTAGAGCACTTCCAGGCGCCGCTGGACATCGACGAGGAGGCCGGAGAATCCCGGCCCCGGCGCGCCCCCCTCGTCGGCCGCCGGCGCCGGGGAGCTGCTCACTGCGGCCGGCTCTCGCCGGGCAGCACGGGCGTGATGCCGCGCTCGGCGAGGAGGGCGGCCACCCGGCGGCTGCCCGTCTGGATCCAGCGCTCGTAGAGCCGCAGCACGGATTGGTTGGTCGCGAGCTGGCTCTGCTCCGAGATCTCGCTGAGCAGGTCCGCGAACTGGGTGAAGCGGCCGGCGAGCTCGGAGAACACCTCGGGTCCGAACACGCGGGGGTCCTCGTCCTGGGCCAGGCGGGCGTAGGCGAAGCCGCCCATCGCCTTGTAGTAGTCGAGGTCGACCAGGCGCCCGCTCAGGCTGTCCGCGAAAAAGCCGGACACGAACAACGCGGTGTCGCCCATCGCGCGCAGGAGCTTGGCGCGGTCGCGGCGCGAGGAGTGGATTGCGCGCACGTAGAGGACGGCCAGCGGGGTCTCGTCGTAGCCGGGCTCGCTCGGCGGCAGCTCGCCGCGCACGCATCCGGCCAGGAGGTTCACCAGGTAGAACTGGGTGAAGGTGGACGTGCTCACCTTCTGGTGATCCATCGCCCGCTCGAGCTGTTCCCGGAAGAACTCGACCGCCGTGTCGCCGCGCACGAGCCGCTCGCTCATCGTCCTCCCCTCCCGGACGCCGAGGCGGCGCCCACTGGTTTCACCATGCAGGAAACATGCGCGCACTCGCAGGGTGCGAGTGCCAACGCTAAGGCGATGGAACGGGTGAGTTTGGTGCGGAAGAGGCCTTCGCTGGCCTTCCTAGTCCCTGTCACAAGTGACGACGTTTGTCGTCTGTTTCATGACACGCGCCAATTTCGTCCGAGGAGCGCCGCGCGTTTCGTGGCCTCTCTCAGGCAACGAAGGTCACCTTGTTGATCTCGCGCAGGGTGGTGAGTCCGGCGAAGACCTTCTCCAGGGCGGAGTCGCGCAGGAACGTCATGCCCTCCTCGCGCGCCGTCTGCTTGATCTCTCCCGTGGGCCTCCGCTCCATGATCATCTGGCGTATGCGATCGGTCATGTCGAGGAGCTCGTCCACGGC
>DASTLK010000626.1:0-5981 GCA_035715025.1 Vicinamibacteria bacterium | reverse complement strand
CACCACCGCCGCCACGGTCAGCCCGCCTGTCCTGGGCACCAGGGCGGAGCCGCTCAGAACGAGGTTGTGCCGGCGGTCGACGTCGGTGGGTCCCTCGTTGGCGTCGAGTCGCAGGTCGTCGAGGTACTGGAACGGACTGATGCCCATGTTTCCCGCGATCGGGAAGACGCCGGCCGTGTTCCCACGGGAGCGGGAGAGCGTGTAGGCCAGGCGGAAGGCGTGCGTGCCCGCCCAGCGGTGGTCGACGTGAAGCTGCAGGGCGTCGTATTCGGTGCGGCCGACGTTGACGCGCATGTACACGGAAGAGACGAACGCGGGATCGACGCGGACGAGGCGACCCGTGCGCGTGGTGTCGACGCGCACGCCGGGGTTGAGGTCGCGGCTCATGAACTGGTCGCGGCCGGAGGCGTGCACGTAGTCCACGCTGGCGGAGAGCGTGCCGCCGAGCGCCCGCTCGAAGCCGATGGAGAGCTGGTCGGCGTAGGGGATCCGCCGGTCCGGGCTGTCGAGGGAAACGACGCCCGTGTTGCGGGCCCGCGTGCCGGGCGGGAACATCTGGGCCAGCAAGGCGCGATCCACGGTGGGCCCGTTGCGCAGGAACGGGTCAGAGGGACGCACGCCTCGCGAGGGGCCGGGGTCGGCGCCATTGGCCGGGAAGCTCACCACGAACGAATCCGAGAACACGCCGGCGGTGAGGATGGAAGAGATCAGCTCGAAGTGGGTCTTGTCGAAGAAGCGCCCATAGCCGCCGCGGACGACCGAGCGGCCGTCGCCCCACGGATCGAACGAGAACCCCACGCGCGGGGCCACATTGTTGCCGTCGACCGGATAGTCGGAGGGATCCGGGAAACGCGGGTCGTCCTCTTCGCGGACGGGGATGACTTCCAGGTCGTAGCGCAAGCCCAGGCTCAGGGTCAGCCGCCGGCCGACCCTCCACTTGTCCTGGGTGAAGGCGCCGAGATGGTGCGACTTCACGGACAAGAGGCTCGGCCCGGGCACGCGGATGTTCAGGCGCTCGGGATACGTGCGCGGGTCGGCGGGGTCGAAGGGGTCGTTGCCGCGGAACTGGAACGTCCCGTTGAGCTGCCCGTGCACGTCGAGGTGGGCCATCACGTACTCGTATTGCAGACCCAGCCGCAGGTCGTGGTCGCCCTTCTTGCCGGGCCGGAACCACGAGAACGTGTCCTCCGCCTGGTAGGCGTGGTCGACCTTCACCTGGGCCGTATTGATCTGCTGGTCGACGTAAGCCAGGTAGCGCAGCGTGGGCGGGAGCAGGTCCTGCCGGTGGCCATTCGCGTCGAAGCCGGGGTTGGCCATCACCACGTGCTCCTGGGTGAAGGCCAGGCGCAGGGTGTTGAACCGGGTGTTGCCGAGCGACGAACCCAGGGCGCCCACGAGCGTCTGGTCGAGGTCGTCCTCTTCGCGGGCCGCGGCTTCGGTGGTGGGGAGCCCGGAGTCGGCGGGGCTGATCACGTTCCGCTGGGGCGCGCTCTCCCGCAGCCAGCGGAGGCTCCAGGTCTGGCCCGACTTGATCTGGTGATCGAAGCGAACGAGCGTGTTCCAGACCCGCGTCCGGGTGGTGGGAGTGGCGTCGAGGTCGGGCCGCGAGGGAATGTTGATGGGGCGCGCGTCGTCGATGACGACCCGCTCGACGCTCGCGAAGAGGTGCGCCTTGTCCTTCACGATGGGCCCGCCCAGGGTGAACCCGTACTGCTGGAAGGTGGTGTCGGGCTTGGCCAGCCCGTTCTGCCTGGTGAAGAAGCCCTTCTCCGTCAGCGCGGCGTCCTGCACGAAGGCGAAGGCGCTGCCGTGGAAGGCGTTGGTGCCCTGCTTGGTGATCGCGTTGACGACCGCCCCCGTGGTGCGCGCGAACTCCGCGTCGAACTGGCTGGTCAGGACCCGGAACTCCTGGATCGCCTCCAGGGGCGGCCGCACCTGGCTGCCCGCCCGCTGTCCAGCCACGTCGTCGTTGTTGCTCGCGCCGTCGAGGAGGTAGTTGTTGTTCCGGGACTCCTGGCCGTTGGCGGTGATGGAGTCCGCGGCGAACGAGTCGGTGGCGATTTGAGGGACGATCCCGGGGAGGAGGCCGATGAAGCCGACGTAGTTGCGGTTGAGGCTCGGCAGATCCGTCAGCTCGCGGCTGGTGACGTTGCCGCCGACCTCCTTGGACGTCACGTCCACGATGGGCGCTTCCGACGTCACCGTGATCTGCTCTCGACGCTCGCCCAGCTCCAGCCGCACGTCGACGGTCGTGGTCCGGCCGACCTCCAAGCGCAGGCCCGGGCGGGAGTACTTCTTGAATCCCGGCCGCTCGGCCGAGAGCTCGTAGAGGCCGGGGGCCACGCCGCTCAGGAAGTACGTGCCGTCCGCGCCGGTGACGACCTCGCGCCGCACGCCGGTCTCTTGATTCCGGAGAACGAGGGCGGTCTGCGACAGCAGGCCTTCCCGGCTGTCCAGCACGCAGCCGCGGATCTCGGCCGCGGCCTGCTGGGCGGAGGCCGGAAGGGCGGGCGCCATCACGACCGCAGCCCAAAGCAGCGCCGTCACCGCTCGCATGTCACGGCCTCGCTCAGCGGTCCAGTGTGGACCAGCAGGCTCGTCGGAGGCAACTCCTCGCCCGGCGGCTAACATAGGGATCTTGTCGATCCTGTCCGCCCTCTTCCTCTTCGCCGCCGGGGCTGTCCCGCCGCCGGCGCCGCCGCCTCCAGACCCGCCCGCGATCCTGGTCTCGCGCCAGCTTCTCGCCTCCGAGCACCTCGCCCTCGGCGACGTGATCGCGCTCTCGGGTGACGCGAAGGGATCGCGGGCACGAGAGTTCCGGATCGCCGGCGTGTACGAGCCGGTGCCGGATCCCGGCCGCCTGGGCATGGTGCCGCTGGAGGCACGCCTGCACCTCCCCGATCTCGTGGCGCTGATCGCCGATCCCGCCGATCCGGCCGCCTCCGAGTCGGTGCGATCGATCAGCGTGAAGCTCGTCTCCCCGGCGGAGGCCTCGGCCTTCACACGCGACCTGACCGCGCGCGTTCCCGGCCTCCTCCTGCGCGAGCTGGCCGCGTCCGACGACTCCGACGTCACCTTCGTCGTCCTCGACCGATTCCACCTCGCCATCTCGCTCGTCACCGTGATCGCGAGCTCGATCTTCCTGCTCGCGCTCATGGTCATGCTGGTGGACGAGCGGCGGGATACGGTGGCCATCTTGCGCCTCATCGGGCTCCGCCGCCGCCGCATCTTCATCCAGGTGCTCGGGGAGGGTCTGGTGATCGCGCTCGCGGGCGCGCTCTTCGGGGTGCTGCTCGCGGTGGTGCTGGAAGGCGGATTCAACCGGTTCTTCCAGTGGCGGTACGACACAGCCCTCGTCTTCGTGCGCGTCACGCCCGCCATCGCCGCGCGCGCGGTGTCGGTGGCCGTCCCCCTGGGCATCCTGGCCAGCGTGGCCGCGTCCTGGAGCCTGCTCCGCCGCGGCGCCATGGCCCTGGCCCGCCGATGAGAGCGAAGGTGTGGACCTTCGCGCTGCGCAGCCTGGCCCGCCAGCCCGGGCGCGCGGTCCTGGGGATCCTCGGCGTGGCCGCCGTGGGCGCGCTGCTCTTCGACATGCTGCTCCTGTCCCGGGGGCTCCTCGTCTCCTTCCGCGCCCTCCTGGACTCCGCCGGCTTCGACGTGCGCGTGATGGCGGCCGACGCCCCGGCCTTCGCGCGGCCCCGGATCGCCGATGCCGAGACCGCGGCCGCCGAAATCCGCGCCCTGCCCGACGTCGATGAGGTCGCCTCCCTGCGCCTGGGCAGCGCCATCGTCACCGGACCGGACGGCGGCAAGCACGACATCTTCTTCATCGGAGCCGACGCGGAGACCCGCCGCCGGCCGTGGATCCTCCTCGAGGGAAGCGACCTGGGCGCGAGCGACTCCGGCGGGCCACCCGCCCTCGTCGTCAATCGGCGGCTGGCCACGGCGCTCCTTCTCCGGCCCGGCTCCGAGCTCACCCTGCGCGGGGACTGCACCCGCGGCTCGGCCACCGCCGCGCCCCCCGTGCGATTCCGGATCGCCGGCTTCGCCGCTTTCCCATTCGACGACCCCAAGGCCATGACGGCGGCGGCGCGGCTCGCCGACTTCGGCCGCACCTGCGGCCTCGACGAGAAGAGCGACGCCGACCTCTTCCTGGTCGCCTCGCGCGAGGGGCGCGGGCCCGCGGCCGCCGTCCGCGCGATCCGCGCGCTGCGCTCCGACCTGCACGCCTTCAGCAACGAAGAGATCGTGGCGCGCTTCCAGCAGGTCGGCTTCTCCTACTTCCGACAGATCTCGGCCGTGCTCAGCACGATCACGCTTTTCTTCGGCTTCCTGCTCATCACCGTCCTCCTCACCGTCTCCGTGAACCAGCGCTTCGCGGAGATCGCCGCCCTGCGCGCCCTGGGGTTCACGCGCCGGCGCGTCGTCCTCGACGTGCTCGCCCAGGCCGTCCTCCTCGTGGGCGCGGGGGGCATCCTGTCCCTGCCCCTCGGCCTCGCCCTGGCCCGCTGGCTGGAATCGATCCTGCACGCCATGCCGGAGATTCCGGCCGCCATGCATTTCTTCGCCTTCGAGCCGCGCGCGCTGGCGACACACGCGTTGCTGCTCGCCCTCACCGCCGTGCTGGCCGCCCTCTATCCCATGCGCCTGGTGTCGCGCCTGCCCATCGCGGCCACGCTGCGAAGCGAGATGGTCACGTGAGCCCGCCCGTGGTCGAGGCCCGCGGCGTGACCCGGACCTTCCCGATGCCCGCGGGGCCCGTCGTCGCCGTGCGCGACCTGAGCGTCACCATCGCCACCGGCGAGTTCGTCTCCGTCTGCGGGCCCTCCGGCTGCGGCAAGTCCACCCTCCTGCACATCCTCGGCTGCGTCGACACACCCAGCACCGGCGAGCTGCTCGTCGACGGCCGCGACGTGAGCACGCTCGGCGACGCCGCGCGGAGCGCGCTCCGCCTCTCGAAGATCGGATTCGTGTTCCAGCGCTTCTTCCTGCTCCCCATGCTGACGGCGGCGGAGAACGTGGAGCTGCCGCAGGCGGAGGCGGGGGTTTCGCGGGCGGAGCGACGGAGCCGTACGAGCGCGCTCCTCGATTACGTGGGCCTCGCGCACCGCGCCCACCACCGGCCCTCGCAGCTGTCCGGCGGCGAGGCCCAGCGCGTGGCTATCGCGCGCGCCCTCGCCAACCGGCCGCGGCTGCTGCTGGCGGACGAGCCGACGGGCGAGCTCGACCAAGCCACGGGCCAGCAGATCGTCGGCCTCTTCGAGCGGGTGCACGCGGACGGCACCACGGTCGTGGTGGTCACCCACGATCCCGCGATCGCCGCGCGCACGCCGCGCATGCTGTCGATGCGCGACGGGCGGATCGAGGACGGAGGCTCGCGATGATGCTGCTCCTCGCGCTGCGCTCGGTGCTCGCCCATCCCGTGCGGAGCGCGATGCTGGCCTGCGGCTTCGGACTGGGTGTGTCCGTGATGGCCACCCTCCTCGGCGTCGGAGAGGTGATCCTGGAGCAGGCGCGTTCGCCCAACCTCGCGGGGGGGGGCGACGTGGTCGTCAGCTCGCCCACCGGCCGGGTGGAGTCCGCGCGGTTCCTCTTGTCGAGCGTGCTGGGCGTGCCTCCCCTGAGCGGACGCGTGGCCGCCGCCTCGCCGCGGGGGCGCGCTTCCCTCTACCTCGTCCGCGGCCAGCGGATCGTCCCCATCATGGCCACGGGCGGGATCCCCAGCCGCGAGCGCGCCCTGGGCGACCGCGAAACGGCCGACGTCGCGTCCTGGGTCGATGCGCCGAGCGACGCGGCCTGGGTGGGCGACCCCGCGGGCGTGCTGCGCAGCATGGACCGCTTCCATCCCATGCCGGACGTGCCCGCGCGCGCCCCCTCGTGGGCGGAGTGGCTCTACTTCAACGGAGGGTCGGGAGGGGCGCGCTTCTACCTCACCTTCATGGTGGGCCCGCCGCGGCCGAGCGGCCGTCGCTCGGCGGGGG
>DASTLK010000625.1:0-2858 GCA_035715025.1 Vicinamibacteria bacterium | reverse complement strand
GCCGGCGGCGGCGGCGAGAGCGCGGAGCGTGGGATCGCGTCGCGCAACGAGGTCTCACGTTGGGCCGCCGCCATCCGCACCGGCGCCCCGCTCCTGTGCGGCCCGGAGAAGGCGATCCATTCCGCCCGGGCCTGCATCGTCGCCAACGACGCCCTCCAGAAGAACGAACGCCTGAAGGTGTGAGGCCGGAGCGCGAGTGATGGCCATGCGTCTGGCCGTGCCCAAGGGGGCGCAGCACCGCACCAAGGGAGAGTTCGTCTACCGTACGTTGCGCGACGCCATCGTGAAGTGCGAGCTCTCGCCGGGGGAGCGGCTCGTGATCGACGATCTGGCGCGCCGCCTCGCCGTCAGCTCGATCCCCGTCCGCGAGGCGCTTCAGCTCCTGCAGTCCGAAGGCCTGGTGCTCATGGTCCCGCACGTCGGGGCCACTGTCGCGCCGATCTCCCGGGAGTCGGTCACCGAGGTCTTCACGGTCATGGAAGGGCTGGAGAGCGTGGCCGCCCGCGCCGCGGCCGAGCGCGCGACTCCCGAGGACTTCGACGCGCTCCAGGAAATCGTCGCCCTCATGGACCGCGCCCTGGCCACCGACGCGCACGAGCACTGGGCCGAGCTCAACACGCGTTTCCACGCCACCATCAGCCGGCTCACCGCCATGCCCATGCTGCAGGACATGATGGAGCGCGTCCTCGATCGCTGGGACCGCGTGCGGCGCTTCTTCTTCACGGGCGTCCTCGTCCATCGGGCCCAGCAGGCGCAGAAGGAACACCACGCCCTGCTCGAAGCCATGAGGAGCCAGGACTGGGAACGCCTGCAAGAGACCATCCGCGCGCACAACCGCGGGGCACTGGCCGACTACACGGCCTTCCTGGAGTCCCGTCCCGTGCAGGGTTGACCGCTCCTTCCGCGGCGGATCCGGGGTATCGGCGTGTCGCCACCTTGCGGACGCCGGAGGACTTCCGCGCGCACCTGGACGAGATCCGCGTCCGGCTCGGCTTCGATGCCGAGCTCGCCTCCGGCGCGTCTTCGCCGCTCGGACGGCCCATCGACGTGGACGGAGTCCGCGTCGGCAACCGGTTCTGCATCCTGCCCATGGAGGGCTGGGACGGGACGCGCGAGGGGCAGCCGAGCGAGCTGACCGAGCGCCGCTGGCGCCACTTCGGGATCAGCGGAGCCAAGCTCATCTGGGGCGGGGAAGCGGTCGCGGTGCGGCCGGAAGGCCGCGCCAACCCGAACCAGCTGCAGATCGGCGCCCAGACGCAGAAGGGCCTGGCCCGGCTGCGCGAGCATCTCGTCGGGGCGCACCGCGAGCGTTTCGGTCCCCAGGCCGATTCCGACCTCTACGTCGGCCTGCAGCTCACCCATTCCGGCCGCTTCGCGCGGCCCTGCCTGAAGGACCGGCCGGAGCCGCTCGTGGCCTACGCGCATCCCATTCTCGATCGCCGGTTTCCGGACGGCGTGCGGTTGCTCAGCGACGACGACCTCGACCGTCTCGTCGACGATTTCGTGCGCGCCGCGAAGCTGGCCCACGGCGCGGGGTTCCAGTTCGTCGACTTCAAGCATTGCCACGGCTACCTCGGCCACGAGCTGCTCAGCGCGCGCCGGCGCGCGGGGCGCTACGGGGGCGGGCTCGAGAACCGCACGCGCTTCCTGCGCGGCGTGATCGACGGGATCCGGGCCGCAGTGCCCGGCCTCGGGATCGCGGTACGCCTGTCCATCTTCGACACCGTGCCCTACCGCAAGGATCAAGGCGGCCGCGGAGTGGCGGAGGCCGGCAGCGACGGCTACGACTGCGCGTTCGGCCTGCTCGCGGACGACGACCTCGACCTCGCGCTCGCCGACGCGCGCGCGCTGCTGCGCGTGCTCGAGGAAAAGGGCGTGCGCTGGATCTGCACGAGCGCGGGCAGCCCCTACTACAACCCCCACGTGCAGCGCCCCGCGCTCTTCCCACCCTCGGACGGCTACACCCCGCCGGAGGATCCCCTGTGCGGGGTGGCCCGTCAGATCGAGGCCACGGCGCGCCTCAAGGCCGCCTTCCCGCGCCTCGTGTTCGTGGGGTCCGGCTACAGCTATCTGCAGGAGTGGCTGCCGCGCGTGGGCCAGCACGCCGTCGCCAACGGACTGACCGATCTCGTGGGCCTGGGACGGATCGTCCTCTCCTATCCCGACCTGCCCGCGGACGTGCTCGAGGGCCGGACCCTGCGCCGCAAGGCCATCTGCCGGACGTTCAGCGATTGCACCAGCGCGCCCCGGCTGGGACTCGTCTCCGGCTGCTTTCCCCTCGATCCGTTCTACACCGCTCATCCGGACGCGAAGCGGCTGCGCGAGGCGAAGGCGGCCCTGGCATGAGCACGGCCGCGGCCGCCGCCCGGCCACTGGCGACCCGCGATCAGACGGTCGCCGTGAGCGTCGCCTTCCTCGCCCTCTTCGCCATCGTGGGCTGCGCGCTCTACGGCCTCCCCTTCTTCTACGACTTCTTCGTGAAGGACCTCGGCTGGACGCGGCAGCAGGTGACGTCCGGGAACGCGCTGAGCAAGCTCGTGGTGGGACCGCTCTTCGGCTGGCTGGCCGGAATCATGGTGGACCGCTTCGGACCGCGGCGTCTGATGCTGGTGGGCATCGTGATCGCGGGAGTGGCCCTCATCGGGCTCGGGGGCGTGACCACCATCGGCGCCTTCTACTTCTTCTACCTGCTCAACGCGCTCGGCTACGTGCTGGGCGGACCGCTGCCGGCCCAGGTCCTGCTCTCGCGCTGGTTCGACTCCGCGCGCGGCAAGGCCATGGGGATCGCCTACCTCGGGATCGCGGTACGCCTGTCCATCTTCGACACCGTGCCCTACCGCAAGGATCAAGGCGGCCGC
>DASTLK010000624.1:0-3360 GCA_035715025.1 Vicinamibacteria bacterium | reverse complement strand
GCCTGGTGGTCGTACAGGATCCCCCGCTGGCGCGTCTCCACCGTCTTGCGCAGGGCGATGACGGCGGCGGAGAGGAGCGCGTCGTCCAGGTCGTTGCGGCGCGCGCGGAGCGCACCCAGTCCGACCAGGGCCAGGAAGAAGAGGTCGGCCTGCTCGCGGGAGAGGCGCTGGAGATGCGGCCCGAGGCGGCGCGCGTCGCGCCGCCGCTCGGTCTCGCGGCCGTCCCAACCCGCGGCGTGGGCGCCATCGTCCAGCCACACGCAGTCCGCGGGACAGTCGATCTCGATCCGCCGCTTGGATCCGCAGCAGGCGGAGCAGATGGACGCCCCCTTGGCCGGGCAGGCGCGCCGCCCCTTGCGCTGGGCGCAGAGCGGACAGGCGCTCATGCCCGCCGCTTCACGCCAGCCGGACCATGTTCTTGAGCTCGCCCAGCATCTCGTCCGCGGAGCCGAAGCGCAGCTCGACGCGCGGATGCAGCGCGCGGATCAGGAGCTTGTCCAGCGCCTCCGGCACGCCGTTGCTGTACGTGCTCGGCAGGGGCATGGCCGCCCCTTGCGCCTGCTTCTTGGGGTGGACGCCGGTGAGGAGGTGGTAGAGCACGGCGGCCGTGGCGTACAGATCGCCCGCGACGTCGAGCTGTGCCTCGGGGGCCCGATAGTCGACGTCCGTCGGCACGAGGTGGGCCAGACGGCCCAGCCCCATGTCCGCGACCTTGAGCACGCCGCTCGCGACCATGATGTTCGACGGCTGGATGGAGCCGTGGACGAGGCCCTTGCCGTGGATGAACGAGAGGTACTGCGCGACCACGCGGCCGAGACCGTGCGCCTGCTGCACGGTCATCTTGTGGCCGGACTTGAGGGCGTCGCCGAGGTGGCGCCCCTGGACGAACTCGGTCACGACGCAACGATCGCCCTCGCGCTCCACGAAGCCGAGGATCTTCACTCCATTCGGGTGTGACAGCGCGGCTGCGGCCTTGAGGTCCGCGGCCAGCGCGCTGAGCACGCCGTTGCCGGCGAGGACGGCGCCAGGGAGGACCCTCATGGCCACGTTGCGGCCGTCGAGCAGGTCCTCCGCGCGGAAGATCGTGCCCAGCCGTCCGCGTCCCACTTCTTCGTGCGGGACGAATCGGGGCTTGGCCGACTTGCCCGCGGCGGGGATGGTGGTCGAGACCGCGGGTGGGCCCGAGGCAGCGGGTGGCCCCGAGGCGGCGGGGGTGGAGGTGCCTGCGGGCGGTGCGGCGGCGGCCCGCGCGGGAGCCGCCGGCGCGGGACCCGGCGGCCGCGGCACGCCGGTCGAGGGCCGCGCCGCCGCCAGCGGCCGGAGCGGAGGGGGCGGAGGCGGCGGGGTCACCGGGCGGGGGACGAAGCCGATCGGCTTCCCCGCTTCCAGCGCGGCCATCCGCTCGTCGACGTCCTTGAAGCCGAGGTGCTCGGCCTGGATCTTCTTGTACACGGCGAGCGCTTCCGCGGGCTGATCGCCCTCCTGGGCGACGGCCAGCCAGTAGTAGAGGTCGAGGTTCGAGACGGACACGGCCTCGCCTGCGATCGCCCTCTGCAGCCGCTCCCTCGCCAGGGGAGCGCGCCCCGACTCCAGGAACAGGCGGGCGAGGATCTCGGTGGCGGCGCGGAAGTTGTCGTCGCTCGCACCCACGCGCTGGAGGAGTGAGATCGCCCGATCGCGATCGCCCACGGCCGCCGCCGCCTCGCCGGCCTTGAAGGTGAGGCCCGCTTTCTCGAAGAGGGGGATGGCGCGCGCGGCCTGCCCCGCCTCCTCGTAGAGCTTGGCCGCGGTCTCCTGCTCGCCGGCGCGCTCGTAGCACTGCGCGGCGAGGTCCTTGTGGCCGGCGCGGATGTAGACCCCTCCCGCCGCCGCCCAGCTCTCGGCCGCTTCGTAGGCCCCCGCGGCGTCGGGCAGCATGCCGACCTGCTCGAACAGCTCCGCGGAGCGCTGGTAGTCCTGTCCTTCGAGGAAGTGCCGTGCCGCCTCGGCGACGCGCTCTTCCCTGAGCGCGACCTCTCCGCGCAGGTTCGCGGCCTTCACCCGATCGCCGCCCTTCTCGTACGCGTCGGCCGCGCGGCCGTTGTCCTCCGCGCGCAGGTACAGCTCGGCCGCCTTGGCGTGCTGGCCCTGGCGCAGGCACACGTCCGCCGCTTCCTTGAAATAGTTCCCGCGGATGTAGATCTGCAGCGCCTTGGGCAGCTGCCCCGCCTTCTCGTACAGCCGGCCCGCCTGCAGCGCGCTCTTCTGGTCGGCGGAGGGCGCGGTGGAGGAGTACTGCGTGCTGAACGAGACGTTCTCCATGAAGTGCTTCTCGTAGCACTCCGCCGCCTTGCCCCACTCCTCCTTCACCTGGTAGGCCTCCGCCGCGCGCAGCGGGTACCCGCCCTTGACGTAGAGCTCGGCCGCCTTGTCCGACTGCCCGGCCACGCCGAACAGCCGCGCCGCTTCGAGCGAGTTGCCCTTCTCGAGGAAGAGCTGCGCGGCCCTGGCCGGCTTGTTGGCGGCGATGTACACGTTTGCGGCCTTCTTGTAGTCCCCGGATTGGAGGTAGTAGTCCGCCGCCTTCTCGAGCCGGCCGACCTTCTCGAGGGTGGCGGCGGCCGCGTAGTACTCCTGGCCCTCGACGTAGGCATCCGCCGCTTCGGGCAGGCGCCCGAGGTCCTCCAGCAGCTTGCCCGCGGCCAGCGCGTGGCCCTGCTTGCGATAGGCCGCGATCTGGCGGTTGAGCTTCCCTTCCCGGTAGCTCGGACCGAGCACCTTTCCGAGGACGTCGTCCATGTTCCCGGCGCCGCCCGGTGTCCGCACGCGCAGGCGCGGGGCGATCTGCTGATAGGCGACGAAGAGAACGATGACGACGAGGATCTGAGGAAGGTAGGGAATGGAAAAGAGGTAATCCATTATCGACCCGGCCTCGAAAGCGTCGGGTAGGGGGATTATAGACCGCAGGAGTGAGGTATCCTCCTCCGCCCCCCATGGCCACTCCTGCCCGTTCGGACGCGCCGGATCGCGGCGGCCTCGTCCGGGGACTGGGCCTCCTCGAGGCCACCACGCTCATCGTGGGCAGCGTGATCGGCTCTGGGATCTTCGTGGCCCCCTCGATCATGGCCGGCTTCGTCCAGACCCCGGGGCTGCTGATCGGCCTCTGGGTCGTGGGCGGCATCCTCACCCTCTTCGGCGCGCTCGCCTATGGGGAGATGGCGGCGGCCCTGCCGCGCGCCGGCGGCCAGTACGTGTTCTTGAAGGAAGCCTTCAGCCCGCTCTGGGGCTTCCTCTACGGGTGGACGTTCCTGCTCGCGATCAACACCGGCTTCATCGCGGCGGTGGCGGTCGCCTTCGCGAAGTACCTCGGCGTGTTCCTCC
>DASTLK010000623.1:0-4481 GCA_035715025.1 Vicinamibacteria bacterium | reverse complement strand
CGCCACCGCCGTTCCCCTCGTCCATGCCGCGGACGTCCTGCACTCGTCCTGGATGCCGGCCCTGATCACGGCGACCGCCGCCCTCGCGATCTGCGCATGGCTGTGGCGCGTCGCGCGCGCCCCCGTCGACACCCGGGCGCTGGAGTAGCTACTTCTTGGCCGCGGCCGCCGCGGCCTTGTGGCAGGTCTCGTCACCTAGCGGCATCCATTTGCCGTCCTGCTGCATCTCCCAGTTGTGCGTCAGGGTGCCACCGGCGCCCTTGCCGAAGCTGTCGCGCGTCGAGAACTTCTGACCGCCCATGTAGGAATCCCCCGAGAAGACGATCTTCTCGCCCTCCCACCCCGGGGCCGTGGACTGGGCCCAGCCGCCCATGTTGTCCACCCAGAACATCACGTGATGCTTGGCCGCCGGATCGTAGGTCATGTGGAACATGCCCTCGAAGGGAGGCATGCCCGGGCTCGTCCCCTTGACGACTCCCGACTCCCAGAAGCCACCGAGATCCGAGTGCGTGCGCACGGTGGAGGTCATCTTCCCGCCCGGTCCGAACGGGCTCGCGGACATCGTGCCCGTGCAGGTCCAGTTTCCCTCGAAGAACTTGAGCTGCGCGATCTCCCGCGCGGGCTTGGGCATCGCCATGTCCGCCTTTGCCGGCTTCTGGGCGGGCTTGCCTTTCACCTCCTGCGCGAACGTCCACGGGGTGGCGGCCAGCCACACGGCGGCCACGACTGCGATCGTCGATTTTGCGGTCATCGTCCCTCCTCGATACGGCGAGGCTACCGCACGGGCCGCGGCACGTGCGAAGAGGAGAGGAGAATCCCGGTCAGCGCGCGGCGGGGCTCAGGACGCGCGCGAGCGCCTCGAAGACCTGGCGGCCGTCCGCCGAGCCCAGCTCGGGCTCGGAGGCGCGCTCGGGATGCGGCATGAGGCCGACCACGTTGCGGGCGGCGTTGCAGACGCCCGCGATGGCGGCCGTGCTCCCGTTCACGTTGGCGGCGGGATCGAGCCGGCCGTCCTTCGTCGTGTAGCGGAACACCACCTGGCCTTCGCCCTCGAGCCGGGCGATCTCCTCCGGCTCGGCGTAGAAGTTCCCCTCGCCGTGGGCGATGGGCATGGTCAGCACGCGGCCGGCGGGGATGCCGGCGGTGACGGGGGTGTCCGTGCGCTCCACGCGGACGTGCACGGGCTGGGACAGGAACTTCACTCCGCCGTTGCGCAGCATCGCTCCCGGCAGCAGGCCCGCTTCCTGGAGGATCTGGAAGCCGTTGCAGATGCCGAGGACGGGGCCGCCGGCGCGCGCGAACTCCCCCACCGCCTTCATCACCGGGCTGAAGCGCGCGATGGCGCCGGTGCGCAGGTAATCCCCGTACGAGAAGCCGCCGGGCAGGACTACGGCGTCGAGGTCCCTGAGGTCCGAGTCCTTGTGCCAGACCAGGCGCACGTCCTGGCCGCAGACCTCGCCCAGCACGTGGACGGTGTCGTGATCGCAGTTCGAGCCCGGGAAGACGACCACTCCGACCTTCACGGCTCCACCTCCACCCGATAGCTCTCGATGACGGGGTTGGCCAGCACGCGGCGCGCGATCTCGTCCACGGTCTCTCGCGCGCGCTCCGCCGGCATGGATTCGAGGTCCACTTCGAAGAACTTTCCCTGGCGCACGTCCGCCACGCCTTCGTAGCCCATGGAGCGCAGCGCTTCGTGGATGGTGCGACCCTGGGGATCGAACACCGACTTCTTGAGGGTGACGTACACGCGCGCCTTGGGCATTTCTATTCCTGAATGATTCGTGGCGTGGGGCGCGGGATCTCGATCCCCGCCGCGGTCAGGCCGTCGTGGACGGCCTCGTAGACCTCGGTGCGGGCCAGGCCCTGCTCCGCGTAGTCGCGGGCCCAGAACATCACGACGAAGTTTACGGCGGATTCGTGCAGGCGCGTAATCAGGACGACCGGCTCGCGCTCGGGATCGACGCGGGGCGAGAGGAGAGCGGACCGGCGCAGGATCTCCTTGACCCTGGGGAGATCGCTGCCAAAGGCCACCGCCACCTCCGCGCGCGTCACGATGTGGCGCGTAGGACGGCTCTGGTTCACGAGCCGCTCCTTCATCAGGAGGCTGTTGGGCACGATGAGGATGGTCTCGTCGCCCGTCTCGATGACGGTGGCGCGCATGCCGATCGACTGCACGTCGCCCACCTCGCTCGTCGCGAGCTGGATGCGATCGCCCACGCGGAAGGGGCGGTCGAGCAGGATGGTGAAGCCGGCGAACATGTTCGAGAGCGTGTCCTGGGCGGCGAGGCCCACGGCCAGCGAGCCCACGCCCAGCGACACCACCAGCGAGGCCACGTTCACGCCGAAGTGCTGGAGGAGCATGCTCAGCGCGATGAGGGCGATGAAGACCTTGCCCACCTTGGAGAAGAGCGGGTTGAACTCGCGCGCGAGCTCCGTGGCCGCCGCCTCCGGATGCGAACGCGCCGCGTACCAGTCGAGGAGGATGGAATAGGCGCGGGCCAGGGCCAGGGTCACGAGCAGGACGCCGAAGGCGAAGATCACGCCGTCCACCAGGGTGTCCACGCGCGCGGAGACGGGCATGCGGTTGACGGCCGCCCAGGCCCCGAACAGGAAGAGCGCGTACGTGATGGGCCGCTTGAGGGCGGAGAGCAGGCGCTGGTCGATCCCGCCGCGCGCCAGAGGTCGCTCGATGGCGACGCCGATCAGGTACGAGGCGAAGCGCGCGCCCAGGTAGGCGGCGGCCAGCAGGGCCAGGCTGATCAGGAACTCGCGGAGCGCGGGATGACCCGTGAGGAAGGCCACGGTCAGGAGGCGGCGCCGCCGTCCGCCCCGAACACCCGCGCGAAGATCGCGTCCACGTGGCCCAGGTAGCGCTCGAGGCGGAAGACCTCGTCGAGGTCCTTCTCCGTCAGGACCGCCCGCACGGCGGGATCGGCGGCGACGCGCGCGCGGAAATCGCCTTCCGTCTTCCAGGCCTCCATGGCGTGCTCCTGCACCACCCGATACGCGTCCTCGCGCCGCATCCCGCGCGCGGTCAGCTCCAGGAGGAGCGGGCCGGAGAAGACGAGCCCGCGCGTGGAGTCGAGGTTGCGCCGCATCCGATCGGCGTGGACGCTGAGGCCGCCCACGATCTTCGTCATGCGGCGGAGCATGTGATCGAGGGCAAGGAAGCTGTCGGGGATGATCACGCGCTCGACGGAAGAGTGCGAGATGTCGCGTTCGTGCCAGAGGGCCACGTTCTCGAGGGCGGCCACGGCGTTGCCGCGCAGCAGGCGGGCGAGGCCGGTCACCTGCTCCGCCCCCACCGGGTTGCGCTTGTGGGGCATGGCCGAAGAGCCCTTCTGTCCCTGCGCGAACGGCTCCTCCAACTCCCGCACCTCCGTCTTCTGCAGGGCGCGGATCTCGGTGGCGAACTTCTCGAGGCTGGCCCCGGTCAGGGCCAGGGTGGCCATGACCTCCGCATGGCGGTCGCGCTGGAGGACCTGGGAGGCCACGGGCGCGGGCTGGAGGCCCAGGCGCCGGCAGACCTCCTCCTCGACCTCCGGCGGCAGGTGCGAGAACGTGCCCACCGCCCCCGAGAGCTTGCCGACGGAGATGGTGTCGCGCGCTCGTTCCAGGCGGGCGAGGTCCCGCTGCAGCTCCGCCCACCACAGGGCGAGCTTGAGGCCGAAGGTCATGGGCTCGGCGTGCACGCCGTGGGTGCGGCCGATCATGGGCGTCGTCTTGTGCTCGTGCGCGCGCTTGCGCACGGCGTCGGCCAGCGCGCGGACGTCTTCCAGGATGAGCCCGCAGGCTTCCTTCATGAGCAGCGCGAGCGCCGTGTCCACCACGTCGGACGAGGTCAGGCCCCAGTGCAGCCAGCGGCCCTCCGGCCCCACGCTCTCCGCCACGTCGGACACGAACGCGATCACGTCGTGCTGGACCTCGCGCTCGATGGCGTCGATGCGCGCGACGTCGAAGCGGGCCTTCGACCGGATGGCTTCGAGCGCTTCCTTGGGGACCACTCCGCGCTCGGAGAGGACCTCCGTGGCCGCGATCTCGACGCGCAGCCAGGTCGCGAACTTGTTCTCCTCCGACCAGATGCGGGCCATTTCCGGCCGGGAATAACGAGGAATCATGGGCTCGTCGCGAGTCTAGCACGCGCCTCCGCGCCGTCCGGACATTCGAGCGGGCATGGTCGCCCAGCGCCGCGGGCGGATGGCATCATCGAATCGGAGGACACCTCCATGCTCGAGACGATCGCCGTCCTGCTCATCCTCCTCTGGCTGCTGGGCTACTTCGCGCTGCCCAACCTGGGCGGCCTGATTCACATCCTGCTGGTGGTGGCGGTCGTCGTGGTCATCATCCGCCTGCTCCAGGGTCGGCGCGTGGTCTGAAGGTCCCGGCCGCGCCGCGGTTGCAGCGCCCTGGCCCGCGGAGCACCATTCCCGGTATGGAGCGCTACCGCATCGAGGTGGACGAGGCCGGACCGCGCGTGG
>DASTLK010000622.1:0-7093 GCA_035715025.1 Vicinamibacteria bacterium | reverse complement strand
GGCCGGGTTCGTGCCCGCCATGAACGCCTATCGCGCGCGGATCACCGAAATGCTGAGGACCGTCTGATGGCGCTCCCTCTCTCGTACAACGTCCGCAACGTCCGCAACCGCTGGCAGGTCACCCTGCTCGCCATCTCCGGGATCGCGCTGGTGGTGGCCGTCTTCACCGTGCTCATGTCGATGTCGGAAGGGTTCGCGATGGCGCTGCGCACCACCGGACGCACGGACAACGCGATGATCGTGCAGCGCGGCTCCGCGTCCGAGCTGACCTCGTGGATCCCGCTCGACCAGCGCCAGATGATCGTGGTGCGCGACGAGGTGGCGCGCGGCGCGGACGGCCAGCCCCTGGCCTCGCCGGAAGACGTCGTGGTCACCATGAAGCCCAAGAAGGATGGCGAGCCCACCAACATCACCGTCCGGGGGGTGAGCCCGCGCGCGTTCGAGGTGCGGAGCGGGATCAAGATCGCCCAGGGGCGGATGTTCACCCCTGGCCTCTACGAGGTCATCGTGGGGGAGAAGATCGCCAACCGTGTCCAGGGCCTCGACATCGGCGCGGGCGTCAAGCTGCAGAAGCACGAATGGACGGTGGTCGGCACCTTCACGTCGCAGGGCGGGGCCTTCGAGAGCGAGATCTGGGGAGACGCGGAGGTGATGGGCGCCGACTTCGGACGCAGCGGCGGCTCCAACGCCATGAGCGTGCGTCTCAAGCCGGGAACCGACGTGGCCACCCTCGACCGCTGGATCCGCGCCAACCCGCAGATGCAGCTCCAGGCGGTGTCGGAGCGGAAGTACTACGACGACCAGGCGGGCCCGCTGGCCAAGATCCTCCGCCAGCTCGCGACGTTCGTGGCCATCATCATGGGGGTGGGCGCCGTCTTCGGGGCCATGAACACGATGTACGCGATCGTGGCCGCGCGCACTCGCGAGATCGGCACCCTGCGCGCCCTCGGGTTCTCACGGCGCGCGATCCTGTTCTCCTTCGTGCTCGAATCGGTCACGCTCGCCCTGGCCGGGGGCGCCATCGGCTGCCTGCTCGCCTTCCCCATGAACGGTTATTCCACGGGCACGGGACAGACCCAGAGCTTCAGCGAGATCGCCTTCGCGTTCCGGATCACGCCCGAGATCGTGATGACCGCCCTCGTGTTCGCGGTCGTGATGGGAGTGATCGGCGGCCTGTTTCCCGCCTTCCGGGCCGCCCGGCTGCCCATCACCTCCGCCCTGCGAGAGGCCTGAGCCGGGACGAAGGCCGGCCCCGCGCGCGTCCTTTGGGATGGGCACGTGAGCGCGCCCCTGCTCGAGGGCCGCGGCGATTGGTGGAAGTGGAAGATCGATCCCGGAGGGCGCGCGTCAGGCCAGCGTGGTGAGGGCGAACACCTCGACGTCTACTCCGGACGCGTAATGCACGAGCGGGTCGCGCGGGGGCCGGGCAAGCCCGGCGACCGCGATCAAGTCCTCGGCCAGGCCGTCCATCGCCGCTTCCTGCATCGGGTACGGCGCGTGGTGCACGCGCCCCTGGTACAGCCGGCCGGCATGGGCGGCGTAGAGGACGTATCGCTCGAGCAGGAAGTGCTCCAGCGTCCCCGGCCTGGCCGGCGCCACCGCGCCCCGGGGCTCGTACTCGACCGCGCAGGTGCCCGGGCGTGCTCCCGGCGCGATCCGCCGCGAACGGAAGCGGACGCGCGGCCCGTGGACGTCCGAGGCCATCTCCGCGAACCGATACGGGAGGTGGTAGAGAGCGCGGGCGACGTAGACGGCGACGCGGCTGGACGCGTCCAGGCTGAAGAACCAGACGCCGGGGTCGCGGCCACCGTGGTGCACGTAGGTCCGGACGTTGACCTCGACGAAGCTCGAGACGCCCGGCATCGAGGGCAGGAAGATGGGCCGTGCGCCGGTGACGACGAATGGCACGAGGCCGACCCAGGCCTGGCCGGCATGGGTGTCGAGGGCGAGGCCGCGCGGAAGGAGAGGCCGCAGCTCCTCGGCCGGGATGGGCCAGTGCAGGAAGAGCAGGCGCGACCAGCGCTGTCGCATCGCGGCCCGGCCGCCGGGCCGCACCGTCGGCGCGATGCGATCGATGCCGTCGGTCGCGGTCATGCCGCTCCATTGTCCGACGAAAAAAGCCCGGGGCGCGCGCCCCGGGCTTCGTGCGGATCACGTCGTGAGCGGTATCTATTCCGAGATGTCGTCGTCCATGTCTCGGGGCCCCCGATCGCGGTCCGTGGTGCGGTCCGAGCTGCCGGACGAGGAGCCGGAAGTGCGGCCGGACGGGCCGCTGCCCCGGTTGCCCGAATTCGAGCCCATGCCGCCCGAGCTTCCGCCCATGTTGCCGCTGCCCGAGTTGCGGTTGCGGCTCTTCTCATCGAAATCCCGGGTGTTGCTTGGCTTGGAGCCGCTGCCGCTACCCATGTTCTTGTTGTCGGCCATAGTGACCCTCCGCATGTGTGTTGAGCGTTCGGCGGAGCCGATGTGCCCGCCGTCCGTGTTGCGACCGCCGCGGCCCGTCCGGTGTCGCGGCCGGAAGGCCGACTGATGCCGGATGTCCCCGAGGGCCGGAAACATCCCTCTCTGATTCAAACGTAGGCCAGTGACGCCGGACCGTCAACGGAAGTCATTACAAGAATCGAATGAAGGACTTACTTCGTCGAGAACCGTTTTGACAGGAACTCCAGGCTCGCGGGCAGGACGGTGCGGACATATTCGTAACCGTGATCGCCGGGGCGAAGAGCGAACTCGTGGGCAACACCGCGCGCCAGGAGCCGCCGATGGAGCTCCTCGTTGCCGGCGCCGAGGCCGTAGCGGTCGTGATCGCCGCAGTCGAAGGACAGCGCGGGGACCGCGCGCGCGTCGGCGCGCTGCGCCCAGTCCAATGGGTCGTTAGCCCGCCACAGCGCGAGGTCCGGGGGCTCGCCGAACACCCGGGCGAACGCGGCGAGCTGATAGGGGTCCGCGCCCTGTCCCGGCCGCGGGGGGCCCGCGAGCAACATCGCGCTGTGGGTCGCCACCGCGGCGAAGAGGTCCGGATGGCTCAGCGCGATCCGCAGCGCCGCGTAGCCGCCCATCGATACGCCGAGCAGGGCGCGCCCGGCACGCTCGCGACGGACACGATGGTTCGACTCCGCGAACGCGATCGCATCCTTCGTGACCAGGTCCTCGTAGGCACCCTGGGGTGAGTTCAAGAAGAAGGAGTTGCCGCCGTCCACGGCGACGACGACGAACTCCGGAAGGACGTGGCGCGCCCACAGGTCGTCGAGGATCGCGGCCAGCCCGCGCCGCTCCCAGAACTGATGGGTCTCGAACAGCCCGTGCAGCACGTAGACCACCGGGTAGGTCTTCGACCCCTCGGCGTAGGACGGAGGAAGGTGCACGGCGCAGGGCACCTCGCGTCCCAGCGCGGGCGAGTGCATGGTCGTGGTCCGCACCTCCGCCCGCAGCGGTGCCACGCCGATCACGGCCGCGACCAGTGCGACGATGGGGATCCTGCGCGTGTTCACGATGTCCTCCGCGTCGCCTTCGGCGCGCGTCGGCCGAGGTGACGATTGACGTCGGTGAGCACCCTGTCCATCCCCGCCGCCGTGAGCTTGCCCGTGAACGTGTTCTGCTGCGACGGATGGAAGGAGGCGAAGAGCTGGAGCCCATGGCCGAGGTCATGGCGCAGGCCATGGCCGAACGCGAACGCCGGACGCGGGGCCACGCGGCCGAGCGCGCGCAGGAGCGCGACCAGGGCGTCCTGGCTCACCTTGCCGAGGGCCAGGACCGCGCGTACCCGGCCCAGGAGGCGCCATTCGCGCGCCAGGTATTCGCGGCAGCGGCCGATCTCTTCCGGTAGCGGCCGGTTCGCGGGCGGCGCGCAGCGGGCGGCGGCCGCGACGTAGCAGTCGATGAGGCGCAGGCCGTCGCCGCGCGCCAGGGAGGTGGGCTGGCTCGCGAAGCCGGCGCGGTGCAGGGCGGCGAAGAGGAAATCGCCCGAGCGGTCGCCGGTGAAGATGCGGCCGGTACGGTTGCCGCCATGGGCGGCGGGCGCCAGGCCCACGATCAGGAGCCGGGCGGCCGGATCGCCCCAACCGGGAACGGGCCGCCCCCAATACTCCTCTTCCTGGAACCGCCGCACCTTCACGCGCGCCACCTCGCGGCACCAGGCGCGGAGGCGGGGGCACCGCTCGCACGCGACCACGTCGCGCGTCACGCGGGCGAGGCTATCGCGCGGCGGAGGGTCGCCTACCGCGAAGGTCAGCGCCGCTTGCCGCCCGCCGCCGCCTTGGGTGCGCGCAGCGTCCGCGCCTCCGCCGTGCGAGCGGCCGCCACGCGCTTGGCCGGCTTGCGCTCGGCCGTGGCCGTGGCCGCGGTTGCGGCGGGGACGGCCCGCGGTCCCTTCTGGGCCAGGCTCGCCTTGAGCGCCTCCATGAGGTCGATGACCTGGCCCTTCGGCGCCTCGGGCGTGGCGGGCGCGGTGACTTCCTGTCCCTCGACCTTGCGCTGGATGGCTTCGTGATAACGCGCGCGGACCTCGTCGACGTAGGTCTGGGGGCGGAACTCGTCCGTGGCGATCTGCTCGATGAGCTGCACGGCCAGCTTGAGCTCGGGCTCCTTCACGACGGCGTCTCCCACCGGGATCTCCGAGAAGGGCCGCACCTCGTCCGCGTAGTGGAGCACCTGCATGATGAGCCCGTTGTCGATGGGGCGCATGAGGACGAGATACTGCTTGCCGCGCGCGGCCCACTTGGCCAGCGCGCAGCGGCCGGTCTGGCGCATGGCTTCGGAGAGCAGGCGATAGGCCTTGTCGCCTCCCTTGTCCGGGCCGAGGTAGTACGCGCCTTCGAAGTAGATCGGGTCGACCTTGGCCAGCGGGACGAACTCGGTGATCTCGATGGTCTTGCTCGCCTCCTCCGCCATGGACTTGATCTCGTCTTCGCTGAAGACGACGTACTGGTCCTTGGCGAACTCGTAGCCCTTGACCATCTGGTCGCGGGTGACGATCTCCTCGTCCTTGGGGCAGATGTACTGCTGCTTCAGGCGCGAGTTGCACTTCTCGTGGAGGAGGTTGAAGGAGACGGCCGCCTGCGACTCGCTGGCGGCGTAGAGACGGATGGGCACGGTGACGAGCCCGAAAGAGATCGTGGCCGTGGACATCGACCGGGCGACCATGGCCCCCATCATAACATGAGGATCCAAGTTGATTAGATTCAACTAATTGCGTGTCACTCGTCACCACAATGCGCTGGGTGGGGAGCCGGGGCCGGCCCAAGATGTTGTTGCGCGGGCGGTTAGGCCTTGACCGCGCGAAAGGTCACGGATCGGACCTTGCCGGCGACGTCCTCGAGGCGCACGCCTGACCGAGCGAGCACCGCCTTCACTTCGTCCGGCGCCACCTGCTCCATCGCGGCCACGTAGTCCACGTCGCGCAGGATCTCGATCGCGCCGAGGCCGGCCTCGCCGACGAGCCGGAAGTAATCCACGCGGGAGGCCGCGCCCGAGATGCACCCGACGTACGCCATCACGTCCTTCTCGACCGCCGGGGGCAAGACGCCGTCGAGCACGATGTCCGAGATCACGAGTCGGCCTCCCGGGCGCAGGACGCGGGCCACCTCCGCGAACACGGCGCCCTTGTCGGGCACGAGGTTGATCACACAGTTGCTCGTGACCGCGTCGACCGAGGCATCGTCCACGGGCAGCGACTCGAGGCGGCCGGGCCGGAACTCGACGTGCGTGAGCCCCAGGCGCGCCGCGGCTCCCCGCGCCTTGTCGATCATGGCCGGCGTCATGTCCACGCCGATCACGCGGCCACCGGGACCGACCTGGCGCGCGGCCAGCAGCGCATCCAGCCCGGGGCCGGAGCCCAGGTCGAGCACCGTCTCTCCGGGCTCGAGGGCCAGGAAGGTCAGGGGCGCGCCGCACCCCAGCCCCAGGTTCGTCTCCGCCGGCACCTCCGCCAGCTCGTCCGGCCGATAGCCCAGGCCGAGCGCGATCGTTCCCTCCGGGGAGCCGCACACGCCCTTGGGGCCGCAGCAGCCGGCTTCCTCCCCCTGCGCGATGCGCCCGTAGCGCTCACGCACCTTCTCGACCATCCGCTCGGCCTCAGCGCCCGCGGCGAGGGTCACGCGATCGGGATCCATGGCTCTTCCTTTCTCGGGGGCGCGGCGCCGCGGGCGCGCAGCCGCCTTCCTCACAGCAGTTCTCGGTGAGGTAGGCCATGAGGGCGCGCATGCGGCCGTAGTCGGCGGCATAGACGATCGAGCGGCCCGCGCGCCGCGCGGTGAGCAGGCCGGCCCGGGTGAGCTGTGACAGGTGGAACGAGAGGGTGGTGGAGGGGATGGCCAGCCTCTCCGCGAGGTCGCCCGCGGGCAGCCCGGAGGGCCCGCGGCGCACGAGCAGGCGGAACAGCTCCAGCCGCGAGGGCTGGGCCAGCGCGCCCAGGGCGTCCACCGCCGCGCCTTGTTCCATAGTTCTAGAATACTGGAATAATGGAATCGGAGTCAAGGCCGGCACGAGGGTATGCTCCCGGGAGTGGCGGACTCCTGGCTCCTCTACGGCGCGAACGGCTACACGGGCGAGCTCATCGCGCGCCGCGCGGTGGCGGCGGGGGAGCGGCCGGTGCTGGCCGGGCGCCACCCCGAAGCGGTCGGTCGCCTGGCCGCGGAGCTGGGCCTGGACGCGCGGGTGTTCGCGCTCGACGATCCCGCCGCCGTCGGCCGCGGCCTGGGCGGGATGAAGGCCGTCCTGCACTGCGCCGGCCCCTTCTCGCGCACGGCAGCCCCGATGGCCGACGGGTGCCTGCGCGCGCGCGTCCACTACCTCGACATCACGGGCGAGATCGAGGTGTTCGAGGGGATGGCCGCCCGCCACGAGGCGGCGCTGCGCGCGGGCGTCACCCTCCTTCCCGGCGTGGGCTTCGACGTGGTGCCGTCCGACGGCCTGGCCGCCCATCTCCACCGGCGCCTTCCCTCCGCGACCCATCTCGCGCTGGGGTTCCAGGGATCGGCGCGCCTCTCGCGCGGCACCGCCACCACGATGGCCGAGAACCTGCACCGCGGCGGCGCCGTGCGGCGGGACGGGCGGATCGTGCCCGTGCCCGCGGCCTGGAAGACGCGCGTCATCG
>DASTLK010000621.1:0-3612 GCA_035715025.1 Vicinamibacteria bacterium | reverse complement strand
TGCCATGTCGATCGCCTACGACGAGGCCCACCTGGAAGGTTACGTGCGCGAGGCCGTGCTGGCCTCGCCCGAGCACCCCATCCTCGTCGACCGGTTCCTGGAGGACGCCTACGAGGTCGACGTGGACGCCGTCGCCGACGGCGAGCGCGTGGTCATCGGCGGCATCCTCCAGCACATCGAGGAGGCCGGCGTCCACAGCGGCGACAGCGCGATGGTGCTGCCGACCTACAAGATCGCCGCCGAGCACCTCGACACCATCCGCCGCTACACGCGGCAGCTGGGGAAGGCCTTGCAGGTGAAGGGCCTCATGAACGTGCAGTACGCCATCAAGGACGACGTCGTCTACGTCCTCGAGGTGAACCCGCGCGCGTCGCGCACGACCCCCTTCGTCAGCAAGGCGACGGGCGTGCCCCTGGCCAAGGTCGCCGCACGCGTGATGGCCGGCCGCTCGCTGGCCGCGCAGGGGATCACGGAGGACCTCACCGTCCCCCGCATCTTCGTCAAGGAATCCGTGTTCCCGTTCCTCAAGCTGCAGGGCAGCGACATCCTGCTGGGGCCGGAGATGAAGTCGACGGGCGAAGTCATGGGGATCTCCGAGGACTTCGGCATCGCCTTCGCGAAGTCGCAGTCCGCCGCCGGGTACACCATCCCCACCAGCGGGTCCGTGTTCGTCAGCGTCAACGACAACGACAAGAAGGGCGTGCTGCCCATGGCGCGCGAGCTTTCGGAGATGGGCTTCCAGATCCTGGCCACCCGGGGCACGGCGGAGTTCCTCTCCGCGCACGGCGTGGCCGCGGAGATGGTCTACAAGGTGAACGAAGCGCGCCCCAACTGCGTGGATCTCATCAAGAGCGGCAAGATCGACATCATCTTCAACACGCCCCTCGGCCGCGAGTCGTTCTACGACGACACCGCCATCCGGAAGAGCGCGACCCTGCACGGCGTCCTGGTCGTCACGACCCTGACCGCGGCCGCGGCCACGGTGAAGGCGATCCACGCCCTGCGCGAGCGGGCCGTCGACATCGTCAGCCTGCAGGAGATCCACGCTCCCGCGGGCGCCGTCGTGCGATGAGCCCCGCCGACAAGATTCCCTCCGGCGAGAAGAAAGCGGCCCCGGGCCTGTACGTGGCGCTGAGCGGCGGCGGCGCGCACGCGGCCGCGCACGCGGGCGTGCTCCTGGGCCTGGAGCGGGCGGGCGTGCCCGTGGCCGGCATCGCCGGGGTCAGCGGCGGGGCCATCGTGGCCGCGGCCTGGGCGGGCGGCGCCAACCTCGAGCAGCTGGTGGACCAGGCCTCGCGTCTCCATCCCTGGATGTGGGTGCGCGGATGGGGCGGGGGACTCCTGTCGGGCAGCAAGCTGGGCGCGCTCATCGACGAGTACCTGCCCATCGCGGACTTCGCGGGCCTGCGCGTCCCCGTGCGCGTGCTCGCCACCGACGTGGACACTGCGGAGCCCGTCGTCTTCAAGGAAGGCGACGTGCGCGAGGCCGTGCGCGCCTCCTGCAGCTTCCCCGGCGTGTTCCCGCCGATGGTCATCGGCGGGCGCCGCCTCTACGACGGCGGCGTGTCGGAGGTGATCCCGGTGAGCCTGGCCCGCGACATGGCGGGGGAGGCGGGAGTGGTCGCGGCGGTGGACTGCAACAGCGGCACGCGGTGGCCGGCGGCCGATTCGTTCGTGGCCGTCGCCCTGCGCGCCGGCCTCACGCTGCTGCGCGGCCGCTCCCGCAGCGAGCTCGCGGGCGCCGACCTCGTCATCGCGCCGTCGATGGGCGAGTCGGGGTGGATGCGCCCGGTCAAGATCCCTTCCTTCTTCACCGCCGGCCTGGAGGCGCTCGAAGAGGCGCTGCCCGAGGTCCGCCGCCTGCTCGCCGGCGCCGCCGCCGCCAAAGCGAAGTCGGCCTGACCCGCGGGCGGCGGCTCGCCTCCGCGGCCGTCGTCCTCGTCGCGGCCGCGCTCGTCTTCGTCCTCTGGCCCGTCCCGGCCGCGGACGGCAGCGGCGCCTGGATGGTCGCGGCCGGCGTCGCGCCTCGCTACGAGACCGTCGACGGGCTGCGACTCCGTTACGTCCGCAGAGGCCATGGCCCGCCCCTCGTTCTCCTGCACGGCCTCGGCTCGTCGATCTACACCTGGAAGGACGTCTTGCCGGCGCTGGCCGCGCATCACGACGTGATCGCCATGGACCTGCCCGGGTTCGGCGATTCCGCCGTGCCCGAGCATCCGACGGGGGAGACGGCGATGCGCAGCGTCGTGGGGCTCATGGACCGCCTCGGCGTCGCGCGCGCTTCGATCGTGGGCAACAGCCTGGGCGGCGCCATCGCGGTGGCCATCGATGCCAGCGCCGCCGCGCGCGTCGACCGGCTGGTCCTCATCGACGCCGCCGGCTACAACTTCAAGCTCGCCGACCGGCCGCGGATCCTGCGCTTCGCCGCCGCCGTTCCCCCGGCTCTGGCCGCGGTCCTGCCCGTCCGTCCCATGATCAGGCTGGCCCTCCGCCAGGTCTTCCACGACGACGGGCTCGTCACGCCCGCGCGCGTCGCGGCGTACGTGGAGCCGTTGCGTCGTCCGGGCGCGGCCGCGGCGCTCAACCGTCTCCTCCTGGCCCCCGATGCCCTGGGCTTCCCGGAGGTGATCCGCCGCGTTCAGGCTCCGACGCTGATCATCTGGGGACGGTACGACGAGTGGATTCCCTCGCGCGACGCCGCCCGCTTCGCCGCCGACATTCCCGGCGCTCGGGTCGCCTTGGTGGAGGCCGGGCACATGCCCCAGGAGGAGCGGCCGGCGGAGACGGCGGCGTTGATCGAGGAGTTCCTGAGCGCCGCCCTCAGTGCCCCAGGGCCACCAGCGTCTCCCGCGCCTTCTGGGCCACCGAGCTCGCCGGGTACTCGCTGAGGACGCGATTGAGGGCGACGCGCGCCTCCGCCGTCTTGTTCCAGGCCGCGTAGACGCGCCCGAGCACGTAGAGCATCTTCGGGTCGAACTCGGTGGCGGGTTCGAGCGCCAGCCCCTCCTTCAGCACCGCCTCCGCCCGCTGGTACTTCGCGTCGTAGCGGTCGATGATCCCGATCAGCATCCGCGTCTGCTTGCGCTCGGCCACCGGCCGCCTCATGTCCACTTCCGCCGCCCGCCGCAGCAGGTCCCGGCTCTCTTCGTACGACTCCTGCTCGAACATGTGCATGCCGAGCTGGAACAGCGCCGCCGCATCCTGCGAATCCTTGTCGAGCGCGGCCTCCCAGGCGATGACCTTGGAGGCTTTCGCCTTCACCGTCTCCAGCGTGCTCGGGAAGGGGCCGGGGCCCTGGAAGCCACTGATGCGATCGATGGGACGGCCGCTGGGCGAGATGAAAGCGATGGTCGGCAGCGACTGGACGCCGTACTTGGAGGCGATCTCGGCGGAGCGCTTGCCCGCCTCCGTGTCGATCTTGACCGCGATGAAGTCGGCCGTGACGAGCCGCGTGACCTCGGGATCGAGGTAGGTCGTCTGGTCGAGGCGATGGCACCAGCCGCACCACTCCGCCCAGAAATCGATCATCACCGGCTTGCCCGAGCTCTTGGCCTTCTTGAGCGCGTCCTCCAGTCGGTGTTCCCAGCGGATGGTGCCCGGCTTGACCGGACC
>DASTLK010000620.1:0-11434 GCA_035715025.1 Vicinamibacteria bacterium | reverse complement strand
TGTCAGCCCCGCCTTGGCCGCGCCGTAGAGGACGACGGGCTTGCGCCCGCGCTCGCCCGCCACGGAGCTGAACACGCACAGCGTGCCCCCGCCGCGCGCGAGCAGCCGGCGCCGCGCTTCTTCGCAGAAGGCGACGGTGTTCGTGAAGTCGACGAGGAGCAGCCGGCGGGCCAGCTCCGGGTCCGCCTCCAGCCGCTCCTGGGTCGCGAAGAGGCCCGCGGTCACGACGACGGCATCCAGCCCGCCCAGCGCCGTCTCCGCCTCCTCGAGCGCGGGCGCGAACGTCTCCGGTCTCTCCAGGTCGCACACCGCCGTGCCCACGCGGGCGCCGCCGCGCACCTCGAGGTCGCGCGCGCTCCGCTCGAGGTCGCCCCGATCGCGGCCCAGCAGCGCTACCGCGTCCCCGCGCTGGGCCATTCGTCGAGCCAGCGCGCGCCCCATGCCTTTGGTCGCCCCCAGGACGGCGACCTTCATGAGCGGCTCATGGCCGATCGCCCAGCATGCGCACCGACTGCGCGCTCCGGAGCTGCCCCTGGGGATCCCAGTGACGGCGGATGCGCGTCCACTCCGGCAGCCGCGGCTCCATGGCCCGGAAGTGATCCGGCCGCGTGAAGGCGTCCTTGGCCAGGTAGATGCGCCCGCCTTCCGCGATCACGAGCTCGTTGAGCGCGTCCACCAGCGACTGCGTGTCGTCCCGGATCGGTATGTCGAGCGCGATCGAGATGCCCTTGAGGGGGAAGGAGAGCAGTCCCGGCCCCTCGTCGCCGCAGTCCTTGATGACGCACAGCATCGACGCCCCGCCGCGGCTCGTGAGCAGCTCGAGGAACCGGCGGGCCGCACCGTGCCCGGCCGTGTCCGGGAGCACGCACTGGTATTGCGTGAACCCGCGCGGGCCGTACATCCGGTTCCAGTGGCGGATGACGTCGAGCGGATAGAGGAACGATTCCGGATGGACGATCCCGCGCTCCACGCCGGGCCGGTGCCGGTGATAGTAGAGCGCGTTGAACGCGCGCACCGAGGCCCGGCTGATCACCCAGCCCGGAAAGACGAACGGGATGGCGGGCCGGCTCTTGGGACGGGGTGGATCGGGCGGGGCCTCGGCACGCTCCGCCCATCGTCCGCGCATCAGGATGCCGCGGCCCAGGCTCCGCCCACGCGAAAGGCAATCGATCCAGCCCATGGTGTACGGCCAGCGCGGACCCGCCTCCTTGAGCGCTTCGATGAACCGGTCGATGTCCGCGATGCGCTCGCTCTCCCGCCAGATCCAGGGCGAAGGGATGGGCGTCAGCCGGCACTCGACCTCGAGGATGTGCCCGGTCAGGCCCATGCCCCCGAGGGTGGCGCGGAAGAGGTCGCATTCGTGCTCGGGCGAGCACTCGACGATCGTGCCGTCCGCCACGCGCATGCGGAGGCGCGAGACGTGCCGGCCGAAGCAGCCGTCGCGATGGTGGTTCTTGCCGTGGACGTCGGCGGCCACCATTCCCCCCAGGGTGATGAACTGCGTGCCGGGGGCGACGGGCGCGCAGAAGCCGCGCGCGAGGAAGATGCGGTTCAGATCGAAGAGCGAGAATCCCGCCTCCGCGCGCAGCCGGCCGGTGGCGCCTTCGAAGGCCAGGATGCGATCGGCCAGCGGAGTGCCGGCCACGACCGGCCGGCCCGGGGGCGGAAGGGACGAGTCGCCGTAGGACCGTCCGAGGCCGCGGCAGAGGACCGCGTCGCGCGTCAGCGCCTCCAGGTCCTCCGATCGGACCTCGCGACCGGGCACGGGCACGCGGCCCCAGCCGGACAGCATCGGCACCCCGCGCTTCAAATCCGCCGCTCGACCGCGGGGAAGTTCCGCCACACGGGCACGCCGCAGAAGTGCTCGCCCTCCGTGCAGGTCGGAGTGATGCGGCCGGCGCGCAGCACGCAGGGAGGGCCCATGTGGCGCGCCAGCGCCGGATGCACCGTGCGCAGCTGGTCGAGCTCGTCCATGGACGCCCGGTAGATCTCCTCCTGGGCGTTGAAGCACGTGCGCATCACCCACTTGTGGGCGAGGTACAGGAGGCTCCCCGTCTCGTGGAAGCGCAGCGCCTTCGCGTTGGGGAGGACGTACAGGGCGGCCTCGCGCGGCACGTCCATCTCGAGCAGTCGCTCCTTGGCGCGCCAGGCACGGTCCATCGACGCCAGATAGATCTCGTGCGCGCGCGGGTTGGCCGCGATCAGGGGCGGAGTGACGAAGTCCGGCCGGCGGGTGTCGGTGAGCGTCATGAGCGGGCGCGATCCCGGCACCATGCGGTGGCGCTGGTCCTGGCTGTCCGCGGTGTGCGAGAGGCGCTTGAGGAACGTGTAGCTCGCGTGATGCAGGGCGCGCGAGAGCGGCGAGTGCACGCTGAGGTTCAGGGTCTCGAGGCGGTAGCGGTTGTAGGAGGGATCGAGCACCCGGGCCAGCGCCTCCGCGTCCGACAGCGTCCCCGGGTCGGCGCCGAGGACGGTCCGGACCGCCTCCGCCGTCGTCTCCGGCGCCCGCGCCGTGTAGTCCACGAGGAGGGACGTGCGCGCGCCGAGCTGCGCGTCGATGCGCCGGGCCAGGGCGTCGCCGTCGCCGTGCAGCTCCGGCCATCGCCCCTCGACGACCTGGGCGGCCTCGAGGGGAGCCTCCCCGACCTTCTCGAAGAAGGCCGGATCCAGGGCGTGCACGCGATCGACCATGGCCGTGACCACCTCGACCGCCTCCGTGGGCACGTCACCCGTCCGCATCATCCGGCGCAGGCGGTGGAGCACGATTCCGGAGAGCGTGTGCACCATCGAGGTGAAGGCGGCCACCGGGATCACGTAGCGCGCCAGCTCGATGGCCTTCTTCTCCGCTTCCCGCGCGACCTTCTTCCGCCGCTTCTCGGACGCGTTCGGCGTCAGGTACCGGATCTCGCTGAGGATGCGGTGCGTGTCCTCCTTCAGGATCGCGGACAACGCGCGATAGGTCTCCCAGGCCGCCTCCAGCTCGCCCTCGTACACCTCGCGGGCCGGGCCGCCCAGTCCGGGGGGTACGTAGGCGGCGACCTGGTCGAGCCGCACGAACCGCTGGCTGGACTGCTCGGAGTTGTAGAAGGGATGGGCATGGAGGAAAGCCCAGACGAACTGGCGGCTCACGTTTTCCAGCCCGAACTCGAAGTGCGCGTGCTGGTAGACCGTGTGATGCCCGGCCTCGAAGGTCAACGGACCGATGGAGTCGCGCTGGCCGGCGGTGACCTCCTCGGGCCCGATCACGCGCGGCGAGTAGCAGGTCCGGGCGGCGGCGATCGCGCCGTCGTAGGGACGGTCCCACGCGTTGCGCAGGGTGACGACGGGGGGACCGGTGCGAAGGGACGCATCCATGAGCGAATCGTCAAGACTAGCCGACGGGGCCCCGCAGCGGCAAGGAGAGGCGGGTGGTAGAGTTCGCGCATCCATGACGGGAGGGGTCCGCCGCGCGCTTGCCGCCAGCGCCATCTACGTAGCCCTGTTCGCGCTCGTGACAATGGCCGTCCCTCCGCCGGCCTCGGCGGAAGCACGGGTCCGGCTCGGCCACCTCTACCTGTTGCTGCCGGCGCTCGCCGCGCTCGTCGCCACCGCGCGTGCCGCCCGCGCCTCCCTGGGGACGGAGCGCGCGTTCTGGAGCCTCCTGGCGGGGGCGGCGGCGGCGCAGATGGCGGCCGAGTCGGCATTCCTCCTCCACGCCGTCTTTCCGGGTCACGCCGCCCTGATCGGTCTGGGCCACGCCGGGCACTACACGTTCAGCGTGCTCGTCGCCGTGTCCATGTTCGTCTGCCCGCACCGCGCGCTGGGGGCCGGCCGGCTCCGGGCGGCCATCGTGGAATGGACGATGGCGGCCGTCGTGGCCTACTTCCTCGTCTTCTATTTCATCGCCGCGCCGCTGGGCGACACGTCGTTCTCCTGGTTCTGGATCTTCACCATACAGCAGTGTGCGCTCGCCGCCGGTTTCGCGATCCTGGCGTGGACGGTGCGGACGCCGCCCTTCGCGGCTCCCTACCGCATCCTCGCCGTCGGCCTGACGGCGAGCGCCGTGGCCGGCATCCTTCCCAACTGGCGCCACGCCGCGGGTCCCTATGGGTCGTACTCCGTGGCCAACGTCGAC
The DNA here is from genome assembly GCA_035715025.1 of Vicinamibacteria bacterium. Taxonomy (GTDB): domain Bacteria; phylum Acidobacteriota; class Vicinamibacteria; order Fen-336; family Fen-336; genus AA29. The sequence continues at coordinate 7,320 of DASTLK010000620.1, read as the reverse complement.
AGCGTGCTGGCCCTTCTCGCCCTGGCCGCGGCGGCCACGGCAGAGCGCGGGCGCGCCTGGGTACCCGCGCGCGACGACACCGACGCCGCCGTGTCGCGGCGGCGCGGCTGGCTCATGCCGGCGGCGGTGATGCTGCCGCTGGTCGTGGACCTCGTCACGCGGGTCGCCGCCACCTACGCGCCCGCCCTCGCCCAGGCGCGCTTCGTCGTCGCGCTGGCCGCCACGGGGATCCTCCTGGCCCTCACCGCCGTCCGCGTGCGAGGGGCGTCGCCGGCACGTCACGGCGCCGGCGACGCGCCCCCCTCGACCGCGAGTTCGTCGGAGTACGTGCATTTCGCCACCGGCATCGCGCACGAGCTGAACAACCCGCTGATGGCGGTCGGCGGATGGGCGGAGCTGGCCCTGCGCAAGAGCGAGCCGCGCGAATCGCTGGAGGCGCTCCTGGCCGCGACGCAGCAGGCCGCCCAGGGAGTGCGCCGCCTGCAGCAGCTTGGTCGCGCGGCGGAGCCCGCCGCCGGCCCCGCTCCCGCCGCCTTCGACGCCCCCGCCGGTCCGGCAGCGGGCGTGGCCGCTCGCGCGACGGATCCGACCCGCCGGCTCGTGCTCATCACGGTGCTGTTCGCGGCTGTCTACTTCACGGTCTTCCGCGTGGACGGGAGGCCCTGGGTGGGGAATGCCCTCCTCATCCTGCCGCCCGCCGCGGCGGCGATCGTCCTCTGGCGGCGCGGCCGGCGCAGCGGCACTGCACGGGGGGCGGCGTTCTGGCACCTGGTGGCCGGCGGGGCGGCCGCGTGGGCGGTCGGCGAGGTGTGGTGGGTGGCCCTGGAACTCAGCGGTCTGCGGCCGTACGAGGGCCAAGGGGGCCGCCTGCTGGACGTCCTGTTCCTCGGATTCCTGGTCCCGATCCTGGTCGCCCTCGGCCTCCGGGCCCACCCACCCGTCCTGCGGAAGGATCCGGCGGCGGTGCCCGACAGCGTGTTCATGGGCGTGGCCGTCCTCTACGCGTTCCTGCACCTGGTCGTGCTGTCCACGGTGGGGATTTCCGAGCCCTCGGCCACGCAGAGGATCCTCCTCGGGGCGCTGTCCGCGACGACGACGGTGTGGGCGGCCGTGCTGTGGCGCGCGGTGGACCATCCGGCGTGGCGCCGGGCCTACGGTGCGGTGGCCGTATTCGCATTGACCTACGGCACCCTGCGCGTCTTCGCGGGCGGACTCGACGGCCATCGGCCTCCGCCCGGCGGGTGGGCGGACCTCGCCTGGTTCCTGCCCTTTGCCTTCCTGATCGCCGCCGTCGGCAACGGCCGGTCGGGTCCGACCGAGGCATTTCCCGCTCTCCTGGCCGCGGGGACGGGACCGGTGATCCTGGACCTCCTGCTGCGCTACCTGCGGCCCCCCGCGAGCTTTGCCGGCGCCGCGTTCTCGACCGCGTCCGCGCTCCTGCTGGCCGCCGCGGCCGCCGTGCGCCTGCACTGGCAGGTCGACGTCGACCGCCGCGCGCGCCGCGCCGCCCGTGTGCTGGCCGAGGAATCACAGCGCGCGGGCCGGCTCACCGCCCTGGCGTCGCTGGTGGCCGCGGCCGTCGGCGAGCTCGAAGACCAGCTGGAGGAGGTGTCGCGGAGGGCACGGGCGGCTTCCGTCGTCATGCCGGACAAGGGCGAGCAGATGCTGCAGCAGGCGCGTCACGCGCGCGACATCGTGCGCGAGCTGACGAACGCCTTCCGTCTCGTTCCCCCTGGCCCGCGGCGGGACATCGACCTCGTCGCCCTGCTCGAGGAGGTCGTCGAGACCGCGCTCGACGAAGGGCTGCCCTTGCACGTCAGCCTCGAGGAGCTGGCCGGACTGCCCGCGGTCCACGGCGATCCGCGCGCGCTCGCCGCCGCCCTCTCGCACCTGCTGCGTAACGCCGCCCAGGCCAGCCCCGGCGGCGTGTTGCGTATCCGGGGGACGCAGCACGATGGCGAGGTCGAGCTGCGCTTCATCGACGATGGTCCCGGCGTGCCGGCGGCGTTGGGCGGTCAGATCTTCGACCCATTCTTCACCACCCGGCGCGTCGGCGAAGGGGTCGGCCTCGGGCTCACCCTCGTCCACTTCGTGGCGCGCGGCCATGGCGGCTCGATCGTGCTGGAGGACTCGAGCGCGGGCGCGTGCTTCGCCTTGCGGCTGCCCACCGCCGCGTCCTCCCCCGAATCGGGGTCTCGGGAATCGTGGCCCTTCGCCGCGGCCGCCCTCGCCTGCGGCGCCATGGCCATCCTCATGGCCGTGGAGCGGGTCCCCCAGCGGCGTGAGGCCCTCAGCGTCGTCTTCCAGATCGCCTCCGCGGTGACGGCGTCGGCTTTGATGGCCTGGGCCGCCTGGCGGCAGGGAGGATCGCGCCGCGCGTTCTGGGCGTGGATGGCGGGCGGGGCCGGCGTGTGGGCGCTGACGCGAACGTTGCGGGTCTGGGAGGGCGGGCTGGCTGGTCGGCCGAGCGCGGGGATGTGGCCTCTCGTCCTCTACGCGGCCGCGGACCTGAGCTGGGCCGCGGCGCTGCTGCTGCGACCCGACCGCCGGCACGAGCGGTTGTCATCGCGCCTGGGGCTGAGCGCGGGCGCGGCCCTCGTGCTGTTCGCGTATGCCGAGGCGCACATGATCGTCCTGCCCGACCCCTTCTCGCTGGGCGATGCCGCCCTCCGCAATCAGCTCGTGCTGGTCCGCGGCCTGCTGAAGCTGGCGCTGCCCGCCTGGGCGGCGGTGCTCGCCGTGCGCGCGCTGACCCCGTATTGGAGGAAGTTCTACGGCCGGCTCTCCGCCGTGCTCGCGGCCTGGGCGGTGGGGCAGGCGCTCGCATTCGCGCAGAGGAGCCGGCCCGGCTACGCGGCGGGCGGTGCCTCCGACCTCGGGTGGATCATCCCCTTCCTGGCCCTGGCCGCCCTCGCCGCGCACGAAGCGGCCCGGCAGGAGTCCGCCGAAGAGCCGCCTCGGATCGCCGACCGCCTGCGTCCGGCGGGCAGCGCGGTGTGGCTGGTGGCGATGGCGGCCATCGTCGCGGCGGACGCGCTGTTCGGGGCGTCCTCCGGCTATCCCGCGCTCGACATCGCGCGCGCCCGTCTCACCCAGAGCATGGTCGTGGTGATGGCACTCATCCTCGCCGCGCGCGAGCTGGTGATGGCGCGTGAGGGACGGCGGACCCCGCGGGCCCGGTTCCCGCGCGACGCCGGCCCCTCGCGGTGGACACGCCTGGTGGGCTCCGCCGTCCACGAGCTCGGCTCCCATTTGTCCAGCATCACCGCTCTTGCCCGCCTGCTCATGTCGCAGTCCGACGCCAGCCCCCGCATCCGCGCGGATAGCCTGCGCCTGCACGAGCGCGCGGAAGCGGCGACGCGGGTGGTGCGCAACATCCTGGCCGCCCTTCCCTCGCCCGTCGGCGCCCGCGAGCGCCATGCCGTCAACCGCGTGGTCGAGGACGCGCTGGAAGCGCGCCGCCCCGCGCTGGAGCGCGACGGCATCGCGGTGACCTGCACGCTCGGGGCGGACGTCCCGGAGATCGCCCTGGACGCGGCCGCGCTGCGCCACGTGCTGGTGGCGCTCTTCGATCGGGCGGCGGTGGCGATCCGTGGCAGCGGCACCACGGGACAGGTCGAGGTCACGACCACCGTCCGCGGCGGAGCCGTCCTGGTGACCGTGGGCGATACCGGCCTCAGCGCGCCGGCCGCGGTCCTCGACCGCTTGATGGATGCGCTCCTGGATTCACCGGAGCCCACCGCGGACTCGGACCTCCAGCGCAGCGTGGTGCGCGAGAGCGTCGAGCGCCAGGGCGGCAGCCTCGCCGTCGGCCACCGTCCCGGCGGCGGCACGGAGTTCGTGGTCCGGCTGCCGATTCCGGCGGCGGATGTGCCGCCGGTCGCGCAAGGAGCGCCGCCCATCGCGCGTTCCGGCTGATCGGCTAGCTCAGTTCCCTCCACCGCGCCGCCATGTCGCGCAGGATCGCGAAGATCACGGGTATGGAGGCCAGGGTGGACGTGCCCCGCGTGCGGGGAAAGTAGTCGAGCCCGATCTGGATGATGACGCAGCCGGCCTTGCGCGCCCGGAGCAGGAACTCGGCGTCGATGAAGCTGCCCTCGCTGGTCAGGGGAAACTTCTCCAGCACGGACCGGCGGAAGAGCTTGAAGGCGAAGTTCACGTCGCGGACGCGCAGGCCGAAGAGCGTGCGGATGAGGTGGTTGTAGCAGAACGTGTAGAGGGCCCGCACGAGGCCCTCGGACGTGCGGTCGAACCGGTAGCCGGCGACGATGTCCGCCTCCTGGTACTCGAGCAGGCGCACCGCTCGCGGCAGCTGGTGGAGGTCGACGGGGAGATCGGCGTCCGTATAGAAGACGAGATCCTTGGTGGCCGCGGCATAGCCCGCGCGCAGCGCGCCCCCCAGCTGGCGGTTCACGGGGTTGCGGACGACGCGCACGCGCGGGTCCTCGCGCGCCAGCGCGTCCACGAGCGCGGGCGTGCCGTCCGTGGAGGCGTCGTCGACGATGACGATCTCCCAGTCCGGCAGCTCCGCCATCAGCACCGCGCGCGCGGCGGACACGGCGCGGCGCGCGTACGCCTCCTCGTTGTACATGGGGAAGACGACGCTGATGGACGGCGTGGCTATTCGTCCTCGCGCGAGGCCACGAACCGCTCGAACTCGCGGAGGAACGACAGCGTGCGCAGGCCCTCCATCCGGTCCAGGTACACGCCGCCGTCGAGGTGGTCGCACTCGTGCTGGATGACGCGGGCGAAGAACCCCTCGGCCTCCACCGTGTACGGCTGACCGTGGCGGTCGAGGGCCTCCAGGCGCAAGAGTTTCGAGCGCGGCACGACGCCGCGCAGGTCGGGTATGGAGAGGCAGCCTTCCCAGGCGTGCTCCTTCTCCTCGCCCAGCGGCGTCACCACCGGATTCACGAGGACGGTCAGGGGGACGGCCACCCGCGCCCGCTCGTCCGAGGCCGGCACCTCGAGGACGGCCACGCGCAGCCCGACGTGCACCTGCGGGCCGGCCAGGCCCACTCCCTCGTACTCGTGCATGGTGTCCACCATGTCGTCGACGAGGTGCTGGAAGTCCGCCGACGCCAGCACGTCCGGCGCCACCGGGCGTGCCGCGGCGCGCACGACGGGATGGCCGATGCGCGCGACCTTGAGGATCATCTCCCTACTTGTAGAAGTCGTCGCGGTCGCCCGCGGTGATCTCCACGACGCGGATGGTTGAATCGCGGAGGACCTGGAGGCCCACGATCTCTCCCGGCGCCTTGCGCCAGAGCGCGGTGTAGAGCTCCCGCAGGCTGGAGACGCTCTGGCCGTCGAGTGAGAGCACGAGGTCGCCGCGCGTCACGCCGGCCCGGTCGGCCGGACCTCCGTCCACCACCCCCGTGATGATGACACCGCCGTCGAAGGCCTGGGGAAAGAAACCGACCCAGGCCCGTCCCGACCGGGGCCCCGCGTCCGCCTCCATCTGCTCGCGCCGATCGAGGTAGAGGCCCAACGGGATGGCCAGGCTGTAGCGGCCCACGGCCGCCAGGCCCAGCGAAACCAGGCCCAGCAGCCGGCCTTCCACGTCGAAGAGCGGCGCTCCGGCCAGGCCAGGATTGATGGCGGTGGTCATGATCGCGCGATCCAGCATGTACTCCCAGAAGGCTTCGAAGGGGCCGACGACCGACACGTGTCCGGTCGTCGCCTTGCGCTCGCCCTCGCGGCTGCAGGTGAGGAGGAAGATCGGCAGTCCGGGGCGCGGCTCGTGGTCCTCCTCGATACGCGCCGGTTGCAGCAAGGGACCATCCAGCGTGACCAGGGCCAGTCCGGTGGTGTGGTCGACGGCCGTGCGGCGGACCGTGCGCTCACGGCCGTCGAAGCCGGTGACCTCGACCCTCCGCGCGCCCATCACCAGGTAGTGGGCGGTCAGGATGCGATCGCCGGCCACGGCGACGCCGGCTCCCAGCCGCTCCTGGCCGAGGATGGCGGAGGACGGGTGATCGGCGGGGATCTCGCTGCGAAGGAAGACCACGGCCGGAGTGGCTTCGCGGGGGATCGTCAGCAGCGCGTCCATCCGGTTCTCGCGCCCGGATTATAGGTGAAGGGAACGGCCCCTACGGGGGAGGGGCTACTTCGCGCGGTAGGTGATGAGGCCGCGCTTGAGGTCGTAGGGCGACACGCCGACCGTGACCCGGTCGCCCGCGATCACGCGAATGCGATACTGGCGCATCTTCCCGTTGAGACGGGCGAGCACCTCGTGGTTCTCTCCGCACTTGACCTTGTAGTTGCCACCGGCCAGCACTTCCGTCACGACTCCCTGCAGCTCGATCAAATCTTCCTTGCTCATCCACTCTCCGTTCCTGGGGCGACCTTTGATTCTGACGCCCCCGCGCCCGCCTGTCCACCCGTGGTCCGCCCGGCGACGAGCAGGACGGCCAGGACGCCCACCACCACCGTGCGCAGGGCGATGGCGGCGGAGAAGACGACGGTCCATGGTCCGCCCTCGCGCGCGGCCCCGGGGAAGAACCCTCCCATCTCGGCGACGGCGCCCGCGAAGCTGAGCGGGTAGATGACGACGTTGAGCACGTCGAGCAGGAGGAACACGATGACGATGCGGCGCCGCCTCCGCTCGTCCTCGTCGGCCAGCACCCCCAGGATCAGGAAGGGATAGAACCAGAGGTTGAACTGCGTGGAATAGATCCGGTTGAAGAAGACGGCGGCCAGGCAGACGAGCACGCCCTTGTACTCGATGCACAGGCGCGGCCGCACCACCACCGCGGCCAGCATGAGGACGAGGCTCCACAGGCCGGCGTAACGCTCCCACGGCAGGGGACCGAGCCAGATCTGGCCGACACCGAGCAACGTGTCCCAGTACAGCGGGCGCTTGACGTGGAACACGTAGGGCGCGAGCCAGTTCGCCAGCGAACCCGTCTCGCGCAGGCAGAGCAGCGCGAAAGGCAGGTTGAGGGCGGCGGTCACGGCCAGGAACACGGCGCCGGCGGCGAGCCCGTGCCAGCGGCGCCGCTCCACCACGAGCAGGCGCCACTCCTGAGCGGCGATGAAGAACGCCGGGTACCACTTCAAGCCGCATCCGATGGACCAGAAGAACGTGGACCACAGGAAACGGCGCCGGCGGTGCGCGGTGTAGCCGAGCAGGACGAAGGTGACGATCCAGCTCTCGTAGCGGACGGGCGCGGTCACGATCGCGGTGAGATTGAGGCTGAGGGCCAGCGTCGCCGCGAAGGCCCACCTCGGCGCGACCTCACGCGCCAGCCGGTACAGCAGCGCGGCGTTGATCAGGTCCGCGACGCCCATGAACACCGCGTGGACGACGATGGTCTG
>DASTLK010000619.1:0-4241 GCA_035715025.1 Vicinamibacteria bacterium | reverse complement strand
CATGACGGAGAACCTGCACACGTTCCTGCTCGTGGCCGCCTTCGCCGCCGTGATCGGCCTGGTCCTCCGCGAAGGGACGGACGCCGCGGCGGAGGAGCCGGCCCCGAAGTCCGCCTGGCGCGGCCTCCGCGCGGGCGTCCTCTTCGGCCTGTCCGCCCTCGCCCGCGCGGTCGGGATGGCCTTCCTTCCCCTCACCCTCGTCTGGCTCGTGTTCGAGAAGGGACGGAGGCGGCGTTGGGCGGCCGCCGCGGGCGTGGTCGCGGGCCTGGGCCTCGTGGTTGCGCCCTGGGTCGCGCGCAACTGGTGGGTGATCGGCGATCCCTCGCCGATCGAGAGCGTTTCGCTCGCGAACCTCTGGGAGGACAACGCGTTCGCGCGCGACGCGCGTTTCGAGCGGCAGCATCACTACCTCATGGAGGCGGAGGATGCACGCGAGCGCGAGGCCCTCGTCTGGCGCTTCGTCCTGCGTGGTCTCCGCGAGCGCGGCCACGACTATCCGGCGAAGGTCTGGGGAAACGTGCGCCATCTCCTGCGCCCGGACGGCTTGTGGCTCCTCCTCGGCGCCGAGCAACCCTGGCCGGCGTGGCAGCACGCCACCCGCCTCGTCTTCGACGACGGCATCGTCTTCCTGACCCTTCCCCTGTTCGTCGCCTTCCTCGTCGGCGGGCGGCCGCCGCCGCTGCGGCGCTTCTTCCTTCTCTGGACGGCGTACTACCTCCTGATGATCCTCGTCTTCTTCCACAGCGAGATCCGGTACCGCAGCCCCCTGATGCCGTTCGTGATCGCGGGGGCGGCGGGAGGGCTGGCCGCGGTGCGCGCGCCGGGCGCGCGCGGGGCCCGGCTCGGACTCCTCGTGGGCGGCCTCGTCTCCGTCCTCTGCGTCGTGCCCTTTGCCGGCCGCGCGTGGCGGGCGCTGGAAGCGCGGTGGCGCCTTCGTGCGGGCGCGGCCGCGCTCGCGCGCGGAGACGTGGGTGGACTGCAGGCGGCGCTGGCGCGCGCGGTGGAGGCGGCCCCGACCTCGTCCCGGCCCTGGTTCACGGCCGCGCGGTGGCTGGCCGCTTCCGGGCGCAGCGCGGAGGCGCTCGAGGCCTATGCGCGCGGCGAGCCCCTCGTCGAGTACAAGTGGATCCCGCGCACGGTGCTTCCGCGCCTGCTCACGGACGTGGGCCGTACGGAGGAGGCGGCGCGGGCGACCGCCGACGCCAACGCCGCGTCGTTCGACGGCGATCCCTGGCTGCTCCTGGAAACGGCCTGGCGTGAGCTGCCGCCGCCGCGGGGGACGGTGATCGAGCTGAGCCGTGGGGACTATGGCGCCGTCCGCGACTTTCTCTATCCCCTGGGCGGGCAGCGTTGGACGCGGCAGCGGGCCTTTCTGCGCCTCATCCCTCCTCCCGCGCGCGCGTACGAGGTCACGCTGGAGATGGCGTCGCCGCCACCCGCGTGGCGGGCGGATCCGACGGTGACCGTGCGCGTGCGCGGAGGCGCGGAGGCGCGATTCACCCTGACCTCCGAGATGCGCCCGTATCGATTCGTGACCCCCGCGCCAACCGATGGCGTGGTCCGGGTCGAGATCGAGTCGCCCACGTGGAATCGCGCGACCGAAACCGCGGAACAGGGAGTGCAGGTGTCCCGCATGACCGTGGTCCCGGCCGGAGGGTAGAATCGGAGCTGATCATGAACAGAAAAGTCACGGTCGTGGGCGCGGGAAACGTGGGGGCCACCCTGGCCCAGAGGCTGGCCGATCAGGAGCTGGCCGACGTCGTGCTCATCGACATCGTCGAGGGCATGCCGCAGGGCAAGGGCCTCGACATCATGGAGGCGGCGCCCGTGGAAGGCTCGGACGCCCGCGTCATCGGCACCAACGACTACAAGGACACCGCCGGCTCCGACGTGGTGGTGATCACGGCCGGAATCGCCCGCAAGCCGGGCATGAGCCGCGACGACCTGCTCAACACGAACTACAAGATCGTCAAGGAGTGCACGGAGCAGACGCTCAAGCACTCGCCGAACACCATCCTCATCGTGGTCAGCAATCCCCTCGACGCGATGTGCCAGGTGGCCTACAAGGTCTCCGGGCTGCCCAAGCACCGCGTGTTCGGCATGGCGGGCGTGCTCGACAGCGCGCGCATGCGGACCTTCATCGCCATGGAGCTGGGCGTCTCCGTCGAGAACACCCACGCCTTCGTGCTGGGTGGCCACGGGGACACCATGGTCCCGCTGCCGCGCTACTCGACCGTCTCCGGAATCCCGATCACGGAGCTGATGTCCCCGGAGCGCGTGGACGCGATCGTCAAGCGCACGGCCAGCGGGGGCGCCGAGATCGTCGCCCTGCTCAAGACGGGATCGGCGTACTACGCGCCGTCCTCCTCGACCGCGGAGATGGTGGACGCCGTCCTCAAGGACAAGCACAAGATCCTGCCCTGCTGCTGCTACCTCGAAGGCGAGTTCGGCATCCAGGGCCTCTACGTGGGTGTCCCCGCCCAGCTCGGGCAAAGGGGCATCGAGAAGATCTGGGACATCAAGCTCACCGACTCGGAGCGCGCCGCCCTGCACAAGTCGGCGGCGGCGGTGAAGGAGCTGGTGGACGTGCTCAAGATCTGACGCCGATCGAGGGGGATCGCGAACACCCATCGAGATGAGGTGTGAGTGCCCCCCCTGACTTGATACTTCGGGAGGGCCGCTATGAAGTTCCTGCTCGCGATCCTGGTCGTGCTCCTGCTCGCAGGGGGCGTGGCCGCCTTCGTGGTGAAGACGGGCCGCCTGCCGATCGCAGCCACCACGCCGCCCGATTTCGTGGACCGCGTGGCCGTGACGGCCAAGTTCAAGGCGGTGGTGCGGGGGGCCGCCGGGCTGCAGGTGACGGTGCCGACGGATGCCGCATCCGTCAGCAAGGGCCGAGAGCATTACGTCGAGAACTGCCTGCCCTGCCACGGCGCTCCCGGGGTCAAGCCGGCCGAGTTCGCCGAGGGCATGAACCCGAAGCCACCGGACATCGACGGGCAATTGCAGAACTACAACGACGCCCAGCTCTTCTGGGTGATCAAGAACGGCATCCGGGCGACCGGCATGCCCGGGTTCGGCGTGAACCACAAGGACGAGGAGATCGCGGCCATCGCCGCCTTCGTCCGCCACACGCCGCGCCTGACCCAGGAGGAGCGCAAGGATCTGGCGGCGGCGGCTTCGCACGAGGACCACCACCACGAGGGCGAAGGCCAGACTGCCCCCGAAGAGCACGGAGCCGAGCCGCACCACCACCACTGATCGCGGCTCCTCCTTCATCCCTGACGGCCAACCGAACCGACGCCGGGCCGGCGGCGTCTTGCTCTGTGGACAGTGAAGACCGGTGCCGATGAATGAAGCGGCCGCCCCGCTCACGGGACACCTGGTGAGCGACGCCTCCCTCGATCGCGAGTTCGAGGAGCGCCTGGCGGCGGCGTCCACCCTCGCCTTCCGCGTGGCCTACGGAGTCCTGCGGCAGCGCGAGGATGCCGAGGACGTCGCCCAGGAGGCGGCGGTACGCGCCTACCGCGGCTTCACCTCCTTGAGGAACCGGGATCAATTCCGTTCCTGGCTCGTGCGGATCGCCTGGCGGCTGGCCCTCGACCGTCGCAAGTCCGAGCGGCGGCGCGGTGTCCGGGAGCTGAAGGCATCGGCCGCGCCCCCGATGTCCCCCAGCGCCGAAGCGATCGCGGCCGGCCGCCAGACGGAGGAGCGGGTGTGGGAAGCGGTGGACGGCCTGCCCGAGAAATTGAGGATCGTCGTCGTGTTGTCCGCGATCGAAGGCCACGGGATGCGCGAGGTGGCCGCGCTCCTGGGACTGGCGGAAGGAACGGTGAAGTCGCGGCTGTACGAGGCGAGGCGGCGGCTGCTGGAGAGATTGCAATGCGTTGTGAGCGGTACGAGCAGGACCTGACCGTCGGCGCGGCCGGCGGGGCGATCCGATCCGATCTCGAGGCGCATCTCGCGGGCTGTGCCGCGTGCCGCGAGCGGCTCGCGGAGAAGCAAGCGCGGCTTGGCCATATCGACCGGGTGCTGACGTCGCAACTCGATGTCGAGCCGTCGGCGGGGCTGCGCCACCGCGTGATTTCGCGGGTTGCACGCGCGGAGAGCGAGCGCCGACGCATGGCCCCCTGGGCCGCGGCGGCCGCACTGGCCGCCGGCCTCGTGGTGGCCTTGCTCGCCGGCGCGTTCCCTCACCGGCCTTCCGTCACGCCTCCCGAGTTGAGCGCCGCCGGGATGGT
>DASTLK010000618.1:0-2367 GCA_035715025.1 Vicinamibacteria bacterium | reverse complement strand
CGAGCACCCAGCCGCCGATGCCCAGCCGCTCGAGACACTCGCCGGCGATGGCCAGGATCTCCGCGTCCGCGGCCCGGCTGTCCCCCCCCAGGTGCTCGAGGCCCATCTGGAAGAGCTCGCTCTGCCGTCCCGCTTTGGGCGGCTCGTAGCGCAGCACTTCGCCCGAGTAGTAGAGGCGGATCGGCGGAGGGCGATGGGCGAGCCGGCCGGCGGCGATCTTGGCCAGGAGGCTCGTGAAGTCAGGGCGCAAGGCGAGGAGGCTCCCGTCGCGGCCGACGAACGAGTACGTGCGCGCGGCCAGGCCCGGAGTGGCGAACACGTCCGCGTAGTCGAACAGGGGCGGGATGATCTCCTCGTAGTCCCAGCCCTCGAACACCGAGACCACCGTCTCCTCGATGCGGCGGCGTCGGCGCGCCTCCGCCCCCACGAAGCACTGCACGCCGGGCGGGACCTGCACGAGTCGATGGGAGGTGCTCATCACACCCCCACGTACTTCGCGTACAGCGAACGCGCCTGCGCCGTGTCGCGCACGTTCTTGACGATGGCCCGGCCATCGCGGAACACGACCAGCTCCGCCTCCGGCACCACGAACCGGACGAGGTGCTCGTTCACCGCCCGCACCTCCGCGGAAGCACCCAGGCGCTCGGCCAGCGCGCCCAGATCCAGGTGCGCTTCGTGTCCCGGCCGGACCTGTACGGCATCGCGGCCGCACAGCACCGCCGATCCCCCCGCCGAGCCGGCGACGGCGTAGTCGAACTGCCCCGCCGTGCAGGCCGGGCACCACGGCGCGCGCCCGCGCAGGTCGAGCACGTCGAACTGGCCCGTCCACAGATCGACAGTGACGAGACCCGGCAGCAGGCTGTCCACGCGCCCGGCGAGGAGCTTCAGGGCCTCGCCCGCCTGGATGCCCGCGATCACGTGCACGATGGGCGCGACCACCCCCGCCGTCTCGCAGGTGGGGCCGGAGCCCGGCGCCGGCCGCTCCTCGAGCAGGCAGCGCAGGCAGGGGGAGACCTTCGGCCGCACGAGCAGGGCCAGGCCATACGAGCCCACGCAGGCGCCGTAGACCCAGGGAATGCCCGCGCGCACGCAGACGTCGTTGAGCAGGAAGCGCGTCTCGAAGTTGTCGGTGCCGTCGAGGACGAGATCGGCGCCGGCCAGGAGCGCGTCCGCGTTGTCGGAGACGAGGTCCGTCACCACCCCGCGCACCTCGACGCCGGCGTTGAGCGCGCGCAGGTGGGTCTCCGCCGCCGCCGCCTTGGGAAGCCCGAGGGCGACGTCCGCCTCGTCGAAGAGCGACTGGCGCTGGAGGTTCGACTCCTCCACGAAGTCGCGGTCGACCACGGTCAGGGAGCGGACGCCGGCCCGCACCATCATCTCGGAGGCCACCGAGCCCAGCGCGCCGCATCCGACCACCACCACGCGCGCGGTGCCCAGGCGCGCCTGCCCTTCGCGGCCGATGCCGGCGAAGAGCTCCTGGCGGGAGTAGCGGGAAGTGCTCACGACTCCTGCTCCTGGGCCAGGAAGAGGGCCGCGGACTTCATGGTGTCGACGGGCGCCTCCAGCCCCGTCCAGGTCTCGAACTGCGCGACGGCCTGGGCCAGCAGCATCTGGAGGCCGTCGATGGTCTTTCCTCCCGCCGCCTGCGCCTCGCGCAGGAACCGCGTCTCCAGCGGGTCGTAGATCATGTCCAACACGACCGCGCCCGCGCGATGGAGGTCGGCGGGCAGCGGCGTCTGGTCGGCCGTGTCCCCCGATCCCACCGGCGTCGCGTTGATGAGGACGTCCCACGGGTACAGGGAGGCTTCGTGCAGGGCGCCCGACCCGCAGCCGAGCGCCGTCCCGACCTCTTCCGCCTTGTCCACGTCGCGGGCGAGGAGCGTCACGCGGGCCCCCTTGCGGATCAAGGCGAGGGCGGCGGCGCGGGCCGCGCCTCCCGCACCGAGGATGACGACGTTGAGCCCCTTCACGTCGACCTTCTTCTTGAGGGGGACGAGGACGCCCGTGCCGTCCGTGGTCGAGCCGCGGAGCATCCCGTCGTGCACGACCACCGTGTTCACGCTCCCGCTCAGCGCGGCCGCCTCCTCGACCTCTTGCAGGTAGGGCAGGATCTCCACCTTGTAGGGCTGGGTCACGCTGAAGCCGGAAAGGCCGAGCGCGGGCAGCGCCTCGATGAACGGCGGCAGCGCCTCCGCCTGCAGGGGCACGTAGACGGCGTCGAGGCCGCGCGCCTCCAGGGCGCGGTTGTGCAGCACGGGCGACAGGCTGCGCAGCACGTTGCCCCCGAGCACGCCGTAGACCTTCGTCTCCGCGGTCACGTTGCGCGCGCGGTACAGGTCGGCGAGGAGCGCGGCCGGGAGCTGTCCA
>DASTLK010000617.1:0-4555 GCA_035715025.1 Vicinamibacteria bacterium | reverse complement strand
CGGAGTGAGCGGGGCACGCGCGCGGGCCGCCGCCGGTCGCGCGGGTCTCCTCGCCGGATCTCTCCTGGTGGCCTTCCTGGCCGGCGAAGCCGCCCTGCGCCTCGCCGGCTACGAGCCGGCGCGGTTCCGCAACACGGCGCGCGTGGTGGATTCGAGCTGGCGCGCGCTCCTCGACTGCTATCCGACCAACCCGCGCGGCTACTTCGACATCGACCTGCGGGACGAAAGGACGCGGGAGCGCTATCGCTGGATGGCGCCCGTGCGTCTCGACGCCGTCGCCCGTCGCGCTCCCTGGGCGGTCGAGTTCCGCTACAACGCGCTCCGTTTCCGGGACGCGCCCTTCGGCCCCAAGCCGCCGGGGGTGCGGCGCGTGATGGTGCTGGGCGACTCCTTCACGGAGGGCCAGGGCGTGAAGGAGCCCGACACGTACCCGCGGCGGCTGGAGTCCCTGCTCAACGCGTCCGGTCAGGGCCGCTGGGAAGTGCGGAACTGCGGCCGCCGCGCGACGGACTTCCCCGAGCTCTACGCCGCGTTCGAGCAGATCCTGCCCTTTCAGCCCGACGTCGTCGTGTACGGGATGGTCCTCAACGACGCGGATCGGTCCGCGGAGTTCCAGGCGCGCCAGACGTACGTCAACGACTGGATCCTCGACCGCGGCCGCATCCTGGAGGGGAACGCCTCGCCCGGTCTGGGCCCTCTCGACTCGCGGCTCTTCGCGATGGTGGCCGATCGCGTCGACCGCTATCGCACCTCGCGTGCCACCCTCCGCTGGTACCGCGAGATGTACGGAGAGCCCAACCGCGCGGGCTGGGAGCGCACGGAAGGCTACCTGCGCGACATGAACCAGCGCACGCGCGCGTCGGGCGGGCGGCTGCTGATCGCGACCTGGCCGCTCCTCGTCTCGCTGGACCGTTACCCGTTCGCGGAGGCGCACGAGACGATCGCGCGGTTCTGCCTCGCCGCGGGCATCCCGCAGTACGACCTCCTGCCCGTCCTGCGAGGACGGCCGACGGAGAGCCTGTGGGTGCACCCCGTCGACATGCATCCCAACGAGATCGCGCACCGCCTGGCCGCGGAGAGCCTGGTGGCCCCGGTTCTCGCCGCGCGCTGACGGGCGCTCTGGCCTCGGCGGGCGCGTGCCATCATGGATCATGGCCCCGGCCGCCGCCGCCGCACCGCTGCCGCGCTTCTCCCGGATCCGCTCCGCCTTCAAGACGATGGCCGAGCGTCTCGGCCCTCGCATGGGCATCGGGCTTCTGGCGGCGGGCATCGTGATGGTCCTGTTCGGGATATTGGCCAGCGAGGTTCTCGAGGGGGAGACGCAGCACTTCGACGACGCGGTGCGCATGACGGTGTACGGAGTCGCCTCCCCGCGCGCCACCATGGTGCTGCACGCCATCACGCAGCTGGGATCGCCCCTCTTCCTCCTGCCCATGACCATCGTCGCCTCGCTGGTCTTCCTTCGCCTGCGGCGCATCCGGGGCGCCATCCTGCTCACGGCGACCATGGTCGGGGTCAGCCTGCTGAACTGGATTCTCAAGGCCGTCTTCCAGAGGCCGCGGCCGCTGCCCTTCTTCGGGCTCACCGTGCCCGCGTCCTACAGCTTTCCGAGCGGCCATTCCCTGGCCGCGTTCTGCTTCTATGGCGCGCTGGCGGCGCTGGTCACGGCCCGGCTGCGCTCGATCCTCTGGAGCGCGCTGGTGTGGGCGGGAGCGGCCGTCATCATCGTCGCCGTCGGGTTCTCCCGGCTCTACCTCGGGCTGCACTATCCGAGCGACATCGTCGGGGGCTACGCGACCGGCTTCGTGTGGGTGCTCACGGTGGCCTCCGCGGACCGCATTTTCCGCCGCGCGGACAAGCGCGGCGCGAAGACGCCCGTGGCCGAGCCCCCTCCGGGTGGACCCGCCTGACTTATAGTGGCGGGGCCACCTTCCGAGCGGGAGAACGATGAAGACCCTTGCCCTTGCCCTTGCTCTCGCCATCGCTCACGCGGCCACGATCCCCGCGGCGGCCGCGGACCTCGCGGACGTGACGGCGCGCGGGACCCTGCGCGTCATCGTGATGCCCCTCAGCGCCACCGACGAGTTCTTCCCGGTGCCCCCGGGCCCGCGCCCCGGATTCGATCGCGAGGTGCTCGACGGCTTCGTCGGCCTGCATCGCATCAAGCTCGTGGTGGTGCCGGTCGAAGGATGGGACAACCTGGTGCCCGCGCTCCTCCAGGGCCGCGGCGACCTCATCGCCGGCCGCTTCACGGTCACGGACGCGCGCCTCAAGCAGATCGCGTTCACGTCCGAGGTGTTCCCGACCCGGAACGTGGTGATGACGCGCCGCCCCCATGCGCGCGTGCAGACGTTGGAGGCGCTGCGCCAGGAGAAGGTCGGAACCATCAAGGGCTCGAGCATGGCGGAGGCCGTCCGCGCCGTGGTGCCGGCTCCGAACGTGGACGACTCCTTTCCCCCGGGCGGCCTCCCCGCGGCCCTGACCGCGGGCAAGGTCTCCGCGATCGTCCTCGGCATCGAAAGCGCGATCGCCGCCCAGCGCGAGGACGCCCAGATCGAGCTGGGTGCGTTCGTGGGGCCCCCGGGGAGTCTGGCCTACGGCGTGCGCAAGGAGGACACCGCCCTTCTCAAGGCCTTGAACGAGTACATCGACAACGTCAGGCGCACGCCGACCTGGAGCCGGCTCGTGGTCGAGTACTTCGGCAGCTCCGCCCCGGAGATCCTGCGCAAGGCGCGGGCGAACTAGCGCATCGGCGAGTCGGGCCGCTCGCCGCATTGCAGCGCCAGGCGGGCGCCTTCCTCGGGGAGTCCGAGGCACTCGAAGACGTTCCGCACGTGCTGGCCCAGCCGGTCGCTGCGCACGGGAGTCTGCAGGAGGGCCTCCACGAACGTGCGCGCGCGCTCGGCGAGGGCGTCCGCGGCGGCGATGGCCGCGGCCAGGGCGGGATCTTCGTCGTAGGGCTCGGCCTCTCGCTCGAGAGCCTGGAAGGCGGCATGGAGGGCGGGGCCGCCGGCCGCGTCTTCCGCGAACGCGTGCAGGAACTCCAGCATGCGCCCGATGCGCGCCGACACCGTCCGCGCGTGCGGAAGGTTGATGTGGACGTAGCGCTCGTAGGCGTCCGTCATCCGCGAATCAGTCTATCGCTCCACGGACGGAGACGGAGAAGGAGACGGAGACGGGACCGGCCTTTCCCGTCTCCGTGCCCGTCTCCGTGCCCGTCTGTTTGGCCGACCCTGACCTGCGTGTTAGTCTGTAGTTTCTTTCTCGCGCGGCGCCGCGCCATCTAGGAAAATGATCGTCAAGGAAGTCCTCCCCAACGGCCTCACGCTCGTCACCGAGTCCATGCCGCACGTGCGCAGCGTGGCCATCGGTGTCTGGCTCAAGCGCGGCAGCCGTCACGAGACGGGCGCGCAGACCGGGATCAGCCACTTCATCGAGCACATGGTCTTCAAGGGCACCAAGACCCGCCCGGCCGAGGTCATCGCCGCCCAGGTCGATTCCATCGGCGGCCACATGGACGCCTTCACGGCCAAGGAGTACGCCTCCTTCCACCTGAAGGTGCTCGACGAGCACCTGCCCCTGGCCGTCGACATCCTGGGTGACATCGTCGCCAACCCCCTGTTCGATCCTGAGGAGATGACCAAGGAGAAGAAGGTCATCTTCGAGGAGATCAACATGGTCGAGGACACTCCGGACGACCTCGTGATGGAGCTCCTGACCGAGGCCTTCTGGCCCAACCATCCCCTCGGCCGTCCCATCCTCGGCACCAAGCGCAGCGTCGCGAAGTTCAAGCGGGCGGAGCTGGCCACGTTCTTCCGCGAGGTCTACCGGCCCAAGAACATCCTCATCTCGGCCGCCGGCCATCTCGACCACAAGGCCACTTCCGAGCTCATCCATCGCCACTTCGGCGCGCTGGCTCCGGGAGGAGCGGGCAAGAACGGGGGCCCCCCCCGCGCCGCCTCCAGGATCGTGACGCGTTCCAAGAAGGAGCTCGAGCAGGTCCACCTCTGCCTGGCCGCGCCCGCCTTCCGCCAGACGCATCCCGACCGCTACGGCATGTACATCATGAACACCGTGCTCGGCGGCAGCATGTCGTCGCGGCTGTTCCAGAACGTGCGCGAGAAGCGCGGGCTCGTCTACTCCATCTCCTCCGGCGTGACCTCCTACTCCGACGCGGGCGTCCTCACCGTGTACGCGGGCACCAGCCTCGACTCCGTCGACCAGGTCGTGCGCCTGACCATCGAGGAGTTCCGGCGCCTGAGAGGCGACCGGCTTCCGGCGGAGGAGCTGCGCCGGGCCAAGGACCACCTCAAGGGCAGCCTGATGCTCTCGCTCGAGAACACGGGCAGCCGCATGAGCCACCTCGCGCGCCAGGAGATCTACTTCGAGCGCCGCTTCTCGCTCGACGAGATCCTGGGCGGGATCGAGGCGGTGACGGACGACGACGTCTGCCGCATCGCCGGCACGATCTTCTCCGGCGGCCTCGGGGTGAGCATCCTCGGCAACCTTGGCCGCTATCGCCCGCGGGCGACCCAGCTGCGTATCTGACCCGCGC
>DASTLK010000616.1:0-4844 GCA_035715025.1 Vicinamibacteria bacterium | reverse complement strand
TGCACACGTCGCTGATCGGGGCCGACTTCACCCTGCGCTGGCGGCCCCTCCGCCGGGCGATCTATCGCCGGCTGCTCGCCCGCACCGAGCTCGTCTGGAGCCGCCGCGACCTCGTCACCAGCGAGCAGGCCCATGCCTTTGGCCTCTACGGGTCCCTCGAGTACCAGTTCGCGCGCCGCTGGTTCGCGGGGCTGCGCCTCGACCACTCCGAGCGGGCCGACGATCCTTCGCTGGTGGACAAGGGCGGTTCCGCGGTCCTGACCTACTGGCCCAGCGAGTTCAGCCAGATCCGCGGCCAGTACCGCCACACCTCTTACGGCGAGGGCATCAAGGCCAACGAGTT
The DNA here is from genome assembly GCA_035715025.1 of Vicinamibacteria bacterium. Lineage (GTDB taxonomy): Bacteria > Acidobacteriota > Vicinamibacteria > Fen-336 > Fen-336 > AA29. Next base: position 4,501 of record DASTLK010000616.1, on the reverse strand, counting down.
CCTCTTCCAGTTGCAGTTCTCCATCGGCGCCCACGGCGCCCACACGTTCTGACTTCAGGAGCCTGAATCATGAAGATGCCCACATTCATCGCGCTCGCGGCCGCGGGCGGCCTGATGGCCGCCACTCCCGTCCGCGCCGCCCTCAACGTCATCGCCACCACCGAGGATCTGGCCTCCATCGCCCGCGAGGTGGGCGGGGACAAGATCAAGGTCGAGTCGCTCTCGCGCGGCTACCAGGACCCGCACTTCGTGGAGGCCAAGCCCAGCTTCGTCTTCAAGCTGAACAAGGCGGACCTCCTGATCGCGGTGGGCCGCGAGCTCGAGATCGGCTGGCTGCCCCCGCTCATCACACAGGCCCGCAACGCGAAGATCCAGCCCGGTGCCGACGGCCACCTCGACGCCTCGCTCACCGCCAAGATCCTGGAGATCCCCACCAGCCAGATCACGCGCGCGATGGGCGACGTCCATCCGTCCGGCAACCCGCACTATTGGCTGGATCCCGACAACGGCAAGCGCATCGCCAAAGCGATCCAGAAGAAGCTGGCCACCATGGACGCAGCCAACGCGGCCACCTACGCCCAGCGCGAGGAGGACTTCGAGCGGCGGGTCAGCGCCGCCGACAAGGGCTGGCAGGCCCAGATGGCCCCCTACAAGGGCGCGAAGATCGTCACCTATCACCGCTCGTGGCCGAACTTCGCCGATCACTTCGGCCTGGACGTGATGGGCTACGTGGAGCCCAAGCCGGGCATCCCGCCGTCCCCGTCGCATACGCTGGAGCTCATCAAGGCCATGAAGGAGCAGAACGTCAAGATCATCCTGGTCGAGCCCTACTTCGACGCCAAGACCCCGAACTCGATCGCCCGGGAAACCGGGGCCAAGGTCCTGGTGCTGCCGCCTTCGGTGGGAGGCGTCCCCGAGGTCACGGACTACATCAAGCTCTTCGACTACGACGTGCGCCAGATCGTGGATGCCATCAAGGCCACGGGAGCGAAGTAGGGATGGACCTCGACACCCTGCGATTCCTGGCCGCGCCCTTCGCGGCCAGCCTCATCCTGACGGGCATCCATTCCTACCTGGGCGTGCACGTGGTGGAGCGCGGCGTCATCTTCGTGGACCTCTCCCTGGCCCAGATCGCGGCTCTGGGCGCGACCATCGCCATCCTGCTGCCGTTCACGGGCGGCGATCCGCACGGGCCCTGGGTCTACTGGATCTCGCTGGCCTTCACCTTCGTAGGGGCCGCGATCTTCTCCACCATCCGCGCCAAGCGCGCGCGCATTCCGCAGGAAGCGATCATCGGCATCGCGTACGCGGTGGCGTCCGCGGCGTCGATCCTGGCCATGAGCAAGGCCACCTCCGAGAGCGAGCACCTCAAGGACATGCTGGTCGGCAACATCCTGGCCGTGTCCTGGGCGGAGGTGCTCAAGACCGCCGCCCTCTACGCGGTGGTGGGTGCATTCCACTACGTGTTCCGGCGGCAGTTCCTCGCCATCTCCATGGCGCACAACCAGCGCGACGGGGACGCGACCATCGACCACCTCAACGTCCGCTGGTGGGATTTCTTCTTCTACGCCTCCTTCGGCTTCGTGGTGACCTCGTCCGTCTCCATCGCCGGGGTGCTCCTCGTGTTCTGCTACCTCATCGTGCCTTCGGTGGCGGCCATCCTGTATTCCGAGCACATCGGACGGCGGCTCGCCATCGGATGGACGATGGGCACCGTCGTCTCCGCCCTCGGCATCTACCTGTCCGTGAAGCTGGACCTGCCCACGGGGGCGACGATGGTGTGCACGTTCGGGCTGGTGCTCATCCTGATGGCGGCGGTGCGCCCGCTCTTCAAGCGGGGTGCGCCGGCTTGAGCCGCGGTCAGCCCGCGATCCGGCTGACCACGTACACGAAGCCGACGCCGAGGCACGTGAGCAGGATGGTGAGCGCGGAGCTGCGCTCGGAGTGGGCCTCGGGCAGGATGTCGGACGCCCCGATGTAGAGCAGGAAGCCCGCGAAGAAGCCGAGATACAGGGCGAGCGCGAACGGCGGCAAGTGGAAGAGAAGGGTCGAGGCCGCCCCCGCGACGGGGGCGGCTCCATCCAGCGCCAGCGCGGCCAGCGCGCGGCCCCGTGGATTGCCGTGGGACAGCATGAGGGTGACGGTGTTGAGGCCGTCCGCGAAGTCGTGGGCGATCACGGCCAGGGCGACCATCGCCCCCACGTGCGGCGAGATCTGGAACCCGAGCCCGATGCCGACCCCGTCCATGAAGCTGTGGCCGGCGAGGGCGGCCGCGGAGAGCACGCCGACGGTGGGATGGCGATGGTTCACGTACGAGCCCTCCTGCGCATGGTGGATGAGCAGGAGCTTTTCACTGGCGTGGAAGAGCAGGAACCCGGTGACGAGCGCGACCATTGGCCCCATGGGGTCGATGTCGTGCGCGCTCACCAGCGCGAACAGCTCCGGCAGCACGTCGAAAGCGACGACGCCGAGCAGCACGCCCGCGGTCAGGCCCAGGATCGAATGGAATGCGCGCGAGAAGCGCAGGGCGAAGGCGCCGCCGACGAGGGTCGAGAGGAAGGCGGCCGCGGCCAGGGCGAGGGCGGTCACTTCGCGTCCAGGAGTCGCGCCACTTCTTCGGCGATGGAAAGAGCCGAGGTCAGCCCCGGGGAGTCGATGCCGATCAGGCTCACCAGTCCCGGCAAGCCGCGGCCCTCTTCCTCCGCGATCACGAAATCGCGGACGCCCTGCCCGGGGCCCTGCAGCTTGGGCCGGATGCCCGCCATGTCCGGCTCGAGGTCGTCGTCCTCGATCTCGGGAACGAGCCGTCGCACGGAGGCCGCGAAGGCGGCCCGCTTGCTCTCGTCCACCTTGTAGTCGAGGGCGCGGTCGGGGAGGTACTCGGCGTCGGGGCCGAAGCGCAGGCGGCCTTCGAGGCCCACCACCGCGTGGACGCCCAGGCTCACGTGTCCGGGCACGGGATAGACGAGGCGCGACACGATGCCCGCCTTGGACGAGCGGACGGAGAAGTAGCTGCCCTTCCAGAAGTGCTGCCGGTAGCCGGCGGCGTCGAGGTCGATCCCGGCCAGGCCGGCGATGGTGTCCGCCTCGAGGCCGGCGGCATTGACCACCCGCTCGGCCGTGAGGCTGCCTTCCTCGCCACCCTCGCGCACGCTCAGGCTCCACTGCGCGCCCTCGCGGGCGAGGCCGACGACCTCCGCCCGCGGCTGCAGGAGCGCGCCCGCTTCGCGCGCGAGATGGAGGAGGCAATCCATGAGCGCGTGGGCGCTCACGATCCCCGTGTTGGGTGAGAGCAGCGCGCCCACGGAAGGGACGTGCGGCTCCAGCGCGCGCGCCTCGTCCCCGGTCAGCCGCGACATCTCGACTCCGTTGGCGTGGCCCAGCCGGAGAAGCTCGTCCAGCCGGGGCAGCTCGTCCGCGCTCATGGCGGTGATGATCTTGCCCACCCGCGCATGGGGCACGTGGTGGCGCGCGCAGAGCTCGTAGAGCCGGCGGTTGCCGTCCACGCACAGGCGTGCCTTGAGGGAGCCGGTCGGGTAGTACATGCCGCCGTGGATCACCTCGCTGTTGCGGCTGGAGGTCTCCTGCCCGTGACGGGCGCGGCGTTCGAGGATCACGACCTCGGTGCTCGGGGCCAGGCGGGCGGCCACCGCCAGCCCGACGACGCCCGCCCCGATGACGGCCACGCCCGTGTCGGCCATGGCGGCATTCTATCGGGAGGCCGCGTGCCGGCGACGTCCGGACCGTCAGCTCCCGAGCACGGTCACGCTCAGGGTGCGCGTCCGCGGCCCGTCGAGCTCGACCAGGAACAGCCGCTGCCAGCGGCCGAGGCACGCCCGGCCCCGGGCCAGGGCGAGCGTCTCCGAGGCGCGCAGGAAGAGGGCCTGGCAGTGCGCGTGCCCGTTGGCCGGCTCGTCCGGAGCGACGGCGGCGCGCTGGGCGAAGTCGTCGTGCCGATAGGAGAGGTGGCGGGGGGCCACGCGCTCGAGCGCGGCGCGCAGGTCCGCGAGCAGGAGGGGCTCGTTCTCGTTGACGATGACCGCGGCCGTGGTGTGCATCGACTGTACGCTGACGAGGCCTTCGGCGATGCCGGACCGATCGACGACCTCCGCCATCCGCGCGGTGACGTCCAAGAATTCGAGGGCGGCCCGCGTGCGGACCTCGATCTCCTCCCGATGGCAGTGGCCCGGCGGGGACCACACTGCCCGCGCACCCGTCCTGTCCCCGATCATTCGCGCCCTCCCATGCCGTTCCTGGACGCTAAGATCGGCCGGGCGGGCCCATCTGTCCTGACGCGCATGTGATCGTGGGGTGAGGCCTGCGTGAGTCGGGCGGTTATGCTGTCGGAGGAACGGGTAAGGAGGAGCCATGCCGCTCACCCCGGCCTTGCTGATGATGGTCGCGCTCGGCGCGTCGCCGGCCGCGCCTTCGTCCGCGGGGGACTACATCCTGGTCGAGGTTCGAGGCACCCTGCGCGCGGGGATGATGGCCATCGGCGGGG
>DASTLK010000615.1:0-4441 GCA_035715025.1 Vicinamibacteria bacterium | reverse complement strand
GTGAGCTGAAAGACGCGCGTGAACACGCCGTAGCTGCGCTCGACGCGATGGAAGCTCTCCGGCCGGGTCTTGTCGTCCGGCCGCCGCTCGCCGTGCACCACCAGGCGTTCGCCGTCGACGTGGATCTCGACCTCGTCCGCGCTCAGGCCGGGCAGGTCCATGAGCACGACGAAGCCTTCCGGCGTCTCGTAGGCGTCCGCGGCCGGGGTCCAGGCGCTGGCGGGCAGGCCGGGTGTGGTCCGGGTCGCGGCCAGGCTGTCCTCGAACAGCCGGTTCATCTTCTCCTGCAGGCTGAGCAGGTCGCGGAGCGGATCCCAGCGCCGGGTACTCATTCCGTTCCCGCAGTGTATCGCATGCTCACCCTCCGAGCCGTCGCTTGAGCTCGGCCAGGAGTGTGAGCGCCTGGACCGGCGTCAGATGGTCGGGGTCGACCTTGCGGAGGTCGTCGAGGACGCCCTCGTCGGGCGCGGCGAACAGTCGGAGCTGGCGGACGGGGGCCGGCCCTTCGCGCTCGCCCGAGGAGTGGGCCAGCCGCGGCCGTCCTTCGCGGTCGAACTCCGTGCGCTCCAGGTTGCCCAGGATCTCCTGGGCACGCAGGACCACGGGCGCGGGCAGTCCGGCCAGCCGCGCGACCTGGATCCCGAAGGAACGGTCGGAGCCGCCGTCCTCGATCTTGCGGAGGAACACGACGCCGTCCTGCCATTCGCGGGCGGAGACGTGGAGGTTCCCGACGCCGGGATGGTCGACGGCGAGGTCGGTCAGCTCGTGGTAGTGCGTGGCGAACAAGGTCTTGGGCCGAGCCTCTCCGCGGGCGAGGTGCTCGGCCACCGCCCAGGCGATGGACAGGCCGTCGAAGGTGGCGGTGCCGCGCCCGATCTCGTCCAGCAGGACGAGGCTGCGCGCGGTGGCATGACGCAGGATGTGCGCGGTCTCCTGCATCTCGACCATGAACGTGGACTGACCGCGGAGAATGAGATCGGACGCACCCACGCGCGTGAAGACGCGGTCCACGAGGCCGAGCTTCGCTTCGCGGGCGGGCACGAAGCAGCCCATCTGCGCCATCACCACGATGAGTCCGGTCTGGCGCAGGTAGGTGGATTTGCCGCCCATGTTGGGCCCGGTGAGGATCAGCAGCCGGGGTCCGCTGCGGCCACCAACCGGCTCATTGGCTGCGCTGCGGCCACCAACCGGCTCATTGGCTGCGTCCTCGGCCATGCGGAGGTCGTTGGCCACGAACGGCTCGGACAGGACCCGTTCCATGACCGGATGCCGGCCCTCCACGAAGACGAGCTCGTCTCCGCCGCTCATCCGCGGCTTGACGTAGTTGTGGCGGCAGGACACTTCGGCCAGCGCGGCCAGGGTGTCGATGGTGGCGACGGCGCGGGAGGAGGCCTGGATGCGGCGCGCCTGGGCCGCGACCCGCGCGCGCAAGGCCTCGACGATCTCGGCCTCGCGGGCCACGATGCGCTCGTCCGCCTTGAGGACCTTCTCCTCGTACTCCTTCAGCTCGGGGGTCACGAAGCGCTCGCCGCCCGCGATCGTCTGCTTCCGGATGTAGTCGTCCGGGACCTGACCCAGGTTCGACTTGCTGATCTCGATGTAGTAGCCGAACACGCGATTGAAGCGGACCTTCAGCGACGCGATGCCGGTGCGCGCGCGCTCACGCTGCTCGATGGCGGCGATCGTCGTCCGTCCGCCGTGGCTGATCTCCCGCAGGGAGTCCAGCTCGGCATCCACGCCCGCCCGCACGACGCCCCCCTCGCGGACGGTGGGCGGCGGCTCGTCCACCACGACCGTCTCGACGTCTTCCGCGACGTCCAGGGGCGGGTCGAGGTCCTTCAGCTCGGAGCGCACGAGCGGGGCCTGACACTCCTCGACGCACGTGGCGGCCTCGGGCAAGGCGCGCAGCGAGCGCGCCAGCGCGCGCAGGTCGCGCGGGGACGACGTGCCCAGGCTCACGCGGCCCACGATGCGGTCCAGGTCCTGGACGTCGCCGAGCGCCTCGCGCAACCTCGCGCGCTCGACGGTGCGGAAGGCGAGCTCCTCCACGGCATCGAGCCGGTCCTGGATCGGCTCCAGCCGGGCCAGCGGGCGCAGCAGCCATTGCCGGAGACGGCGCGCGCCCATCGGCGTGCGCGTCAGGTCCAGCACGTCGAGCAGGGTGCCCCGCCGCGAGCCGTCCACGGCGTTTTCCACCAGCTCGAGGTTGCGGCGGGTGAGGGCGTCGAGGACGAGTCCGTCTTCGCCGGCGCGCGTGCGCAGCCCGGTCACGTGGGCGAGGTCACGCTTCTGCGTATCGAGCACGTAGCGCAGGGCGGCGGCGCCGGCGGCAATGGCGGCCGGTTGCGCGTCGCACCCGAAGGCTTCCAGGGTGAGCACCCCGAAATGCTCGAGCAGTTCGCGGCGCCCCGCGCGCGGGTCGAAGGCGGACGGTTCCAGCTCCGTGCGTGGGATCGCGGCTTCGGTCGAGGCGTGATCGGTCAGCCACGCGGGCAGCGCGGACCCCTGCGGCACCAGCAGCTCACGAGGGCGCGTGGACCCGAGGTCGTCGCGCAAGAGGTCCCACGCGCCCGCGCCGTCCCACTGCGCCACTTCGAACTCGCCGGTGGTGGCGTCGATCCATGCCGCGCCCAGGGAGGAGGGGCCGGGGGCGAGGGCGAGGATGAAGGCGGCCTCCGTCGCCTCCAGGGCGGAGGACTCGAGCTGCGTGCCCGGCGTCACCACCCGCACGACCTCGCGCTTGACCACGCCCTTGGCGGTGCGTGGGTCCTCCATCTGCTCGCACACCGCGACGCGGAACCCCTGCTTCACCAGCCGGCCCACGTAGGTGGTCACCGCGTGATGGGGGACGCCGCACATGGGGATGGGGTCGCCTTCGCGGTCCTTCGAGCGCGAGGTGAGCGCGATCTCGAGGGCGCGCGCGGCCACCACCGCGTCCTCGAAGAAGAGCTCGTAGAAGTCGCCCATGCGGAAGAAGAGCAGCGCGCCCGGGTGCTCCGCCTTCATGCGGTGGTATTGCTGCATGGCCGGCGTCTGGGCCTGAGTGGTCATGAGTGTGCCCGAGCCATGTCCGGGGGGTGCTCGGCCACACTCATAATAGGTCGACAGCTATGAGGAATGTGGCCGAATGAAGCTCCTCGCGGTCGATACGACGAGCGAGCGCGAGAGCGTCGCCCTGGCCGACGACCTTGTCGTTCTGGCCGAGGCGCGTGTCCGTGCCCACGGACACTCGCGGCCGCTCCTGCCCGCGATCGAGTTCGTCCTTCGCGCCTCCGGGATCGACGCGATGGAGATCGAGGGTTACGCCGTGACCGTGGGTCCGGGATCCTTCACGGGCGTCCGGGTGGGGCTCAGCACGGTTCAGGGTCTGGCCCTGGCCTCGGGCCGTCCTTGCCTGGGCGTGTCCACGCTGGACGTCCTGGCCGCGGCCATCGCGGGGGAGGCGCCCACGCTGGTTCCCATGGTGGATGCCTCGCGGGCCGGGCAGGTCTTCGCCGCCGTCTACGGCACGGACGCGGGCCGGCGCGAGGATCCCCAATCCGTCGCGGCCGACGCCATTGCCGGACGCGTCGTGGGGCCACTCGCCGTCGTCGGCGACGGCGCCGACCGTTATCGGTCCGAGATCGTGTCCCGCCGCCCGGACGCGCTCTTTCCGCGGCGTAGCCTCTACCTCGCGGCCGCTCTCGCCCGGTTGGCCGCGCCGCGGCTGGCCGCGGGCGAGGGCACCTCGCCGGGGGCGCTGCGGCCGCTGTACCTGCGCGCCGCGGACATCCGGCCGAGCGGGCCATGAGCAACGCCGTGAGCCTCCCGCCCTACGTGGTCGAGGAAGCCCGCCACGACGACGTCGACGCCCTGGCCAGCCTCGAGCGCCGTTGCTACACGCATCCCTGGAGCGTGCGCGGGTTTCGTGAAGCGTTGCGGCGCGGCGAGAACGGTCTCGTGCTGGTGGCGCGCGCGCCCGCCGGCGCGGATCCCGAGCGCGGCATCCTCGGCTACTGCGTGCTCGAGACGGCGGCGGACGAGCTGCACGTCCACAACCTGGCCGTGCGGCCGGAGTATCGCGGAGGCGGGCTCGGCCGCCGGCTGCTCGCGATCGCCCTGACCATCGGGGAGCGCCGCGGGGCCCGGGTCGCGCTGCTGGAAGTGCGGGCGAGCAACCGGCCCGCCATCGAGCTGTATCGCTCGATGGGCTTCGCACCCGTCGCGGTCCGTCGCAACTACTACTCGCAGCCCTCCGAAGACGCGCTCGTCCTGCGGAAGGACGGCCGCATGGACGCCGGAAATCAGCCTTGAAATCACCGGGAGCGGGTGGTAACGTCCGATCAGGGCCACCCCGCCGTCGCCCCTCACGACGCGGACCTACAGGCGCCTGGTCTACCTTCATGATTCGGAGGTGCCGATGTCCCAAAACGCCGGTTCCACGGAGCGTCTCCTCGAGAAC